>CALVKF010000013.1 GCA_944332555.1 uncultured Bacilli bacterium | reverse complement strand
AGTCCCATTTTCTGGAACTTTCTCTTACAAATTTTTTCAGTTTTTAAAACTGGAATTTACTTTTTCACTTCACCAATTTTAATACGAAACCAAAAGAAAAACTACTCACCATTTTAGTGAATAGTTTATTTACATAAAACTATCGGATAAGAAAATTTGTTGGTGTTTGTATCCAAATTAGCATCAAGCCCATCAAAATTAATAATAGTCTTTCCTTCATCTTCAATAATTGTATATTCAGAAATTGAAGCTACTTCACAAGTTTGTGGTTTGCATACATATAAATTATTAGTTACTTCATCATTATCATTTTGTTCCGTCAATTGGAAATAGCCATCTTCAATAAAGGGATTAATATAGGCTTTATTTAATAAGTCGAGATAATAATTTAAATCATCGCCAATATATCTTTGACATGTAAATTCATTAGCAGTTGTATAAGTTTCAGTCGTTGAATAATTAGTACTTTCATAAATTTTATTTATATCATTAACTAAAGTTATAAGTTCGTTTAGATTATCTTCAAATGATTTTTCTTCTGGAACATTATTTTTATTAGTTAAATTGTAAATTATAAAACCTAATCCTATACCCAAAATTACCGCTAATATTATGATTATTACATTTTTATATTTACCTATAGCAATTACCTCTTCCATCCCATTCATCTCCTTTAGCACAACAACAGCAACAATAAGTATATCCAGCACATGCACTGCTTGATTCAGAAGTAGGGTTACATTGGCCTTGTCCTTTTCCTATTGATGAACAACTATTTGAATTTGATCCAATGTCTTCACACCAATATTTGTATGGTTCATCATCGTCATCATTATTCCCCCCAGTTGAACCTCCACCAGTTGAACCTCCACCGGTACTTCCGCCACCATAATAACAATATGTACTTTCTTCGTATTCATAGTATCTTCCACCAATATAATAATAACAATAACGGTACTTTCTATTATTTGGTTCACATGGTCCCCAGCTATAATCACAAACTGAATTTGATCTACATGTATTAGTGGTGGTTATGGTTTCAGTTCTGCCGGTACATTCATTATACCGAGAATGTATTTCATAACCCCGACTAGAACAAGATGAATATCTATATGTTCCTTCATCACAACAAGCTTCTGAAGATACAGAACCTAATTGTCTTATAGTATAGTTACCTAAAGAATCTACAGCTTTAGCAAAAACATAATAAGTTTGGCCACAAGTTGTTGAAAAAGTTCTACTTGTCGATGTAATACTTGAAGCTGCTGGAGTACTGCTATTTGTTTTTACTAAATAAGTAACTGTAACTGGCGGATTTTTATCAGTAAATGTAGCTTGCGTAAATGACCCTAAACTAACACGGCCTCCACTTTGATAAACCGGTCCTTCACGGTCAATGTTTGTAACGTTAACACTAGCACATTCAGAATAACCTAAATCATCAATTACACAGAAATAATATTCATCATTTTGAATTATTGGGTCGATATGATCAATTGTAATACTTTCGGTATTATCTATTTTATTCCAACCAGTCGTTGGTTTATTTTGAGTAGTAAATTGATAGCCTACAATTCCAGATCCTGAATCACTTCCTGTTCCTGTTAGTGTTACTTCTCTTGTTGGTGTTGTAGGTGTAGCAGTTATTGTTACATCACCATCTATACCATTATCAATTGTATCTATCGTAAATGTTGTATCATCAGATATTTCTGATGGATTTCCAGCATTATCAATAGTACATACTTGATATGTACCACTTTGGGTAATTGTAACAGGTATGGAATTTTGTTCGGCTACAATATATTGCTCTTTATCTGTTGGACATTCAGTTAAAGATGCATTTCTAAATAAATTTATTCCATAAACTCCTGAACCATAGCCATCGTTTGCTTCAATAGTACCAGTTTTTTCCTTTGACCAGTCTTCCATGTTGGGAATATTTATATTAATTATTTCTGGAGCTTCTTTATCTATATTTATAGTAGCTGAAGCACTTATTTCAGTATTAGTATTATCTTCGACATATCTTATTACTACAGTATAAGGAATATTTGCAATCATGCCCTCATTAACAGTAGTTCTTATAGTTTCAGTTGTATAATATTCCCCATAGTTGCTTCGCCATTCATATGTCGCTTCATCTTTTTTAAATAGAGCATTATCTGCCCCAAGGGCTGCTAGATAAACATCATTTTTATACCACTTTATTTCATCAGTATTATTAGTTACTTTTTCAAATTCGCCATCTAAATTTATCTGTGCATCATTTATTATTTCTTGAGCTCCAATAAAAAGTTGAACTTCTGGGGTATAAAGATTACATGTGCCACTTTGTTCATCTCTATCTAAATAGTTATTGGCATCTATTTCTAAAACTGATGTAAATTCTCCATCCTCATAAGTACTTCTAACTAAATAACAGTTTAAACTTTCCCCAGTTACAGGACTATATATATCTGTTTCATCATCTGGCTCTAAATAACCATTTAATATTAAATTTTCCACGCTTACAACTGTTATATTAGTATCATTAGCATAATTTTCAGCTTGAGCTTCAATATAAGATATTGTATTTTCTAATTGACTTTGTAAAACATTTTCTCTTACTCTATAAAAAACTGCTGTTCCAATTCCCAAAATAATTGCCAAAATTGCTATAACTCCTAATAACTCTACTAAAGTAAATCCTCTTCTTTTCATTAAATCACCTACTCATCTAAACAATATTGCATAGTAGACATTAGTTTCCATTTACCGTCTTCTAAGTATATAGTAGTTGAAGCATCATCAAAAATTACAACTGATTTGTTTTCACTTTCTTCAGCAAATGCTAAATTATTTAAGTTATAATTCGAAATTCTTTGACAAGGATTTGTAATTTTTTTAACATATAATTTATCTTCAAATTGTAAATATTCATTTACTGGATCTTCTGGTGTAGTTCTATATGAAGATACTTCAGTATATGTATTTTGTATTAATTCATCAATAGAAATTTCTAAATTATTGATTTTTTCATCAGTTACATAATAATAATATTCACCATTTTCTTCGATATAAGCATCTGTTGTTTGGATATCGCCATAATAGTAATAATATCTTAAATTGTCGTTTTCTAATAATTCCATCGCCATTTGTTGTTTAGAGACTAATACTGGTTTTTCTGTTGCAATACTATTTTTTTTCTGAATTATTAAAGCAATTATTACTGCTAATATTATTAATAAAATAACTATTATTGTTATATAAATTGTTTTTTTATTCATATTTCCTCCGTTAAATTAGGGCATAGTAACTAAATGTAATTGTATATTGCCAATAATTGTAGTTTTTCATACAACTATAACTACATATACCATTTCGGTAACTTCCATTTCGACAAGTATAGCAAGTTTGACCCTTTTGAATATCATTTCCACTACAATAATATTCACCTTCGCAAGTAGCTCTATAGGTATTAACATAACAATTACGATACCTTCTGTGAACTATTTCAACAGGTCCCGTACAATACTCACCATTGTTCATACCTTCTGATGGTTCAAGCCACCAGTCCTCTCCTTCTCTTTGACCTGTGTAAAAACCAGATGGACAAGAACATTGTAATGATGGGCTTCCACAATCTACTGTTGTATTATTTGAACAATTACATCTTGAAGTAATAGTTCCACAATACATAGTAAAATAATAAGTATCACCATCATATCTGCTTACATCATAAGATGTTCTAGGCACACATACACCATTTATTTCTTCATCCCCATAATCACAAGAGTAATAGGCACAACTATCATAATGAGCACTATAAGTTTCTGGATTTTCTGTACAGGTTCCTTGCCTTTGACCCGTTAGAGTATTTCCACCAGTTACTGTGAAATAGGCAGTTGTTCCACTCATTCTTGAACTAGTAACTCGGGCAGGAGAATTTACAGAAACATTATTTAACAGTTTCATACCTGAAATATTATAACTGCCACTATAAGTACTTCCATCTTCGGTAGTTCGTGTTATACTTGTAGATCTTAAAGATACTATAACATTAAATGATTGAGTTACGGTTGTAATATTTCCGGCATTATCTCTTACCCTTAATGTATATGTTCCATTTCTACTAGCATCATATGTTCTAGAAATTGATGTTGTTCCAGTCGTATTAACATCTATCCAGCCAGTAGATCTTCCAGATGGATCAGTTATTTGATAAGCATCAATTCCTGATATACCTCCGCCACCATTTACATCATTCATTGTAGCCGTTAACACTAAAGAATGAACATAGGTGCTCTGATTAGCAACATAATCACTTTCACTAGTATTAATTCTTAAAGTTGCACTAGGATTTGTTTTATCGATATTTGTTACTTCATAACTAGCACAAGTCCGTTCATCATCACCTAGGGAATCTTGAGCACAAAAGTAATATGTCCCATTAGCAGTTACCTCTCTATTTAAACTAACCACTTCATTTGATGGCGGATCAATAGTTTTTGATAATGTTTCATTGGTAGAAGTACTATTAGTGTGACCATAAGCTTTTATACCAGATAATTCATCATATGCTGTACCTGTTAATGTAACATTACCATTAGTCCAAGTAGTTGGAGTTCCTGTTAGGGTAACACTATCTACTCCTCCATCAATTTTATCTACAACAAAAGCATCACTAATTTCTGATACGTTACCTACTTGATCGATAGCACAAACCCGATATGTTCCACTAGCTTCAATATCAGAATAAGTAATAGTAGTACTTTTAACCCCTATATATCCTAAATCTTCTGTACAAGTTGTAAGACTATCAGCAGGACCTACATATATTCCTTTAAGTCCTGAACCGTTTCCATCGGTGGCTGTGATTATGACATCTTTTTTTCTAGTCCATTCAGTACTGTTTGGTACTTCCACACTAACTATTCTTGGAGCTTCTTTATCTATATTTATAGTAGCTGATGCACTTATTTCAGTATTAGTATTATCTTCGACATATCTTATTACTACAGTATAAGGAATATTTGCAACCATTCCCTCATTAACATCAGTTCTTATAGTTTCAGTTGTATAATATTCCCCATAGTTGCTTCGCCATTCATATGTCGCTTCATCTTTTGTAAATATAGCATTATCTGCACCAAGGGCCGCAAGATAAACATCATTTTTATACCACTTTATTTCATCAGTATTATTAGTTGCTTTTTCAAACTCACCTTCTAAATTTATTTCAGCATTATTTATTATTTCTTGAGCTCCAATAAAGACTTGAACTTCTGGGGTATAAAGATTACATGTACCACTTTGTTCATCTCTATCTAAAAAGTTATCTTCATTTAGTTCTAAAGTTGAAGTAAATTCCCCCTCTTCATAAGTACTTCTTACCAAATAACAGTTTAAACTTTCCCCAGTTACAGGATTATATATATCTGTTTCATCATCTGGTTCAACATAACCATTTAATATTAAATTTTCCACACTTGTTACCGTGATATTTGTATCGTTAGCATAATTTTCCGCTTGAGCTTCAATATATGATATCGTATTTTCTAGTTCTTGATTTAAGACATCTTCACGAACTCTTGAAAATATTGCAAAAGATATGCCAATTATTATAGCAAGTATTGCTATAACTCCTAATAACTCAACTAAAGTAAATCCTTTTTTGTTCATATACACCACCTAATAACATAAATCTTTATTTAATTCAAAACTTTTATTAGCTAAAATATTTTTATCATTTTCACAAACCAATACATTAAAATCATTTAGTTCATATTTTTTAGCTATAATATTATTATCCTCATCTCTTAATATTTCTCCACCATTGTCCCCAATAATATTATCTATATCTATTTTACCATCAGTTATTAAATATCTCAACTCATAAATTGTATTTGGATCATAAATTACATTAATTGTGTTAATTCCATATAAATAATAATTACTAACTAAATTAATTAAATCTAAATTAGAATTTGTCTTTATATCATAAGTAAATTCATTATAAATATCACTAGCAATAGTATAAGCATCATCTAGAATAATTGTTTTATCTTTATAATCAGCAACACGGCCAATAACTGTAACATAATCATATATACGATACATACTTAAATCTTCATCTAATATAACACTAATTTTATAGTCATTATTAAATGTTACATAACCATTTAAGGAATTAGTAGTTGCATTATAAGAATTTAATTCTATACTTTCTCTACCAATAATCTTACTAATTTTACCAGTTATTTTAATAAATTTATTTTTATTATTTTGATAACTTTCTTCGGGATTTATTAAAAATGTATTGATATCAATTTCATCTAAAAGAGAATTGTCACAAACATACTTTTTTTGATAACCATAATCTAAAGTTAATTCATTATTACAATTATATATACGATAAAATAAACTGTTATAAGTACTTATTTGTTCATTAGACTTTATTTCATAAATATATATTGGCAAACGACTAAATTTAGAATATAAAAACATGTCTGCTGAATATGTTAATAAAAGTAAAAATAATGGCATAATAATAATCAAATAAATATTTTTATTATCCGAAAAAATTAGACTTATTGTTATAATAATTATACCTAAAAGAACACTAATTAATCTTAATATATTATATGTATTAAACAAATAAGGAACCAATAATAATATAATGCCTATTATAAATAATAATATCTTTTTCATATATACCCTCTTTTATATTATAAACCATTTTGAGAAAAGAAAAAAGTCGATTTTCATCAACTTTTTCATTTTACAACTTTTCCTTACTTAGTTTAAAGCATCTTTTAATTTGCTTCCAGCTTTAAATGATGCAACAGTCTTAGCAGGAATTTTAATTGTTTCTTTAGTTAATGGATTGATACCTTCACGAGCAGCTCTTTTTTTAGCTGAGAATGTTCCAAATCCAACTAGTGAAACTTTTCCTTCCTTTTTAAGACCAGCAGTGATTCCTGCTAAAGTAGCATCTAATGCACGAGCGGCATCAGCTTTAGTAAGTCCTGCTTCTTTTGCAATTAGTTCTACTAATTCAGTTTTAGACATTTTTCATACCTCCCATATATGTCATTTTTTGTAAAGCACATTGTCCTTACATATTAAGATTAGCAAAAAAGTAGGATAAAATCAAGGCAAAATTGTAAAATGTTATAAAAATTTCACGTTTTTTCTTGCTTTTTTACTACCACTTGACATAAATGTAATAAAAAGCTACCGTTAAATAACGATAGCTATTAAGGTATTTGAACCTTTATTGACAATTTTAGAGACTGTTTCTTTTAATTTAAACCTTGTATTTTCTGGCATCATGTTGAGTTTAGCTTGGATTCCTTCTTGGACAATAGTCTCTAGACTGCGACCAAAAATTTCGCTTTTCCAAATGCTTGTAGAATCCGTTTCATAATCTTTCATTAAATGATTGATTAATTCTTTAGATTGTAATTCACTACCAATAATTGGTTCAAATGTCGATTCAACATCAACTTTGATCATGTGAATGCTCGATGCCACTGCTTTTAGTTTTACTCCATATCTACTTCCTTGTTTTACAAGTTCAGGAGTTTCTAGTTTTAATTCTTTTAAATGTGGATACACTATGCCATATCCCGTAGTTTTGGCCATTTTAATTGCTTCCTTTAGTGAGTCCATTTCTTCTTTGTTTTCACTGTAAGATGCAAATATTTTTAATAAACCAGCCTTTGTTGTAACCGTATCACCCATAATTGAAGTTAATGTTTCTTTGTATAGTTCATCTGTTGATTCTAAATTAATGGTGATAGTTCCTGTTGATGCATCTAGTTCACTAATATATGCATTAGAAATATATTCGGAATTATTAAAATGTTCTAGTATATAGTCGACATCTTTAATTTTTTCGACACTTATTACACTTTCTCTAATTTTATCCAAGTATTCTTTTTTTATTTTATGATCATTTGATAAAATATGAACCCATTCAGGAATGCTAACTTTAATGTCTAATACCGGAAACTCATATAATGCTGTTTTTAAAATTTCCATGATTTCTTTTTCATTCATGAGTTCAGCACTAATTGGAATTACTGGAACTTCATAAGCTTCACTTAAAGATGTAGCCAGTTCTCTTGTTTCAGTATTGGTTGGATGTATAGAATTTAAAATAACTATAAATGGTTTACCAATACTTTTTAATTCACTAACCACTTTTTCTTCGGCTTCAATATAAGAATTTCTCTTTATTTCACCAAAAGAACCATCTGTTGTAACTACTATACCTATTGTTGCATGATCTTTAATAACTTTTTCTGTTCCAATTTCGGCTGCTTCAACAAAAGGAATTGCATCCTCGAACCAAGGACTTTTAACCATCCTAGGATTTCCATCTTCATCAACAAAACCATTGGCATCAGGAATTACATATCCGACACAATCCACTAATTTTATACTTGTTTCAAATTCTCCCACCTTAATAGTTGCTCCATTACTTGGAACAAATTTTGGTTCTGTTGTCATGATTGTTTTGCCTTGAGCACTTTGAGGAATTTCATCTAAACAACGTTTCTTTTCATATTCATCAGTTATGTTTGGAACTACTAAATTTTCAATGAAACGTTTGATAAAGGTAGATTTTCCTGTTCTAACCGCTCCAACAACGCCGAGATATATCTCCCCATTACCTCGCTTTGCTATAGAAGATATTATTTTTTCTTTTTCCATAACACACCCATCTTTCGTTTATCTAGTTAATGGTATGTTATTGGTTCAAACTTTATGACAATATATTTCTAAAATAGGATTGCAGGATAAGTTTATTTAGATTATTGTTATAAAGTTGATACAACCCTTTGTGAAACATTATAGCTTAAAATTATCCTTATATATTAATTATATTATAGTTACTGTAAGAAGAGTTATTAAGAATAACTTAAAGATATAGATATGCCATTCATTCCATCATATTTGTTTTGAACTCCAGTTGCAAAATTAAGAACTCCGCCAAAACCATTATGGGATATAAAATAACTTTGTGATTCATCTAGTGAAACATCTGTAACTGCATGTTGATAAGTTCCATAAGCCATAGCATATTCTGATGTAGCTACTACATTAGCACTTATATCGGTTTCAAATTCGGTTCCGCCGTTGACTAAATTCATTGATATTCCAAAACCGTTGTCCGCTTTTCTAATGTTTGTTCCGTTTGGTGAATAACTTACCATGTTGTATGAACCATCTTTCTTATATACTTGTGTACCATCTTGGGTACCATCAACGACATAACCATCGGCGATACGCATTGCTGTAACATCAAAAGATTGAGTCACCGGGTTAATTAGCCATTGAGTATACACTGTAAGCTGATGATATGTATCCAAATCAACATCAATGAATGTTATTTTCTTATATGATGTTTGATAACTAGAATCATAAGTACTAATTGCGGCATTTTCCCGTATATCATCTTCTAAACTTAAGTCTAACTCTTCATAGGTGTATGTTCCATTGGTTGTTTGAGTTACTTTATAAAGCTTTTCTTCTGTTGTAAGATCATTATCGGTGTATATTGCCTTTTCTTCTTCAGTCATAAAGGATATACGAGCATCCGAAAATATGCTTCTTAATTTGTTGTAATCTTCTTCTGTTGTTTCTGCTTTAACACTACTTACAAAACACAAAGCACATAATATTATAAAAGCATATCCAACTTTTATAATATTAAATTTCAATTCTTTCTTAAAAAATTTCGACCTCCTTTCCAATCCTTTTCCATCATAACAAAATAGGACTGAAAAGTGCAATAGAAAATGAGTAGAATAACAACTCTACGATTGTAGAGTTGTTAAGATTTCTTGATATTCATTTAAAATATAATCGATTTCAGAAGTATAATTATCACAATCACCGATAGAACAAATAATTTCATTTTCATCAACTAAATATTTAAATTGAATTATAATTTCCATATTATTATTCATCTTAAAATTAATCCTATCTTTAGAAATATAATAATAGGTTATTGAATCAAATCCATCTAATTCAGATTTAACTAATAACGTTTCATAATTTAAATTATATTCAATATTCTTTATACCATCAGTTTTATTGTAAGTATTGGTTTCTGGATTATAAGTATAACCAATATTGGATAATTTATCTTCAATATCTATTTCATTATTTAGGTTATCACTTTCACTATAATCAAAAGATTCTATTGTTTCATTATTATAATCTAGATCAGTGATTATTTTGTTGCTATATGTTGGTAGAGATGTTTGGGTTAATTCTGATGGGTAATTTTGGTAAGCTATTTTATCATTACTAAAATATTCTTTTAAAAATATTAATGCTTTATAATGGTGGGTTTCACCGAAGGTATCAGTTACATTTATTTCTAAATGAAGATTATTTTTCATTGAATTGATAATATCAGATTTTAAAACTGTTGGATAATCATTTAATTCATCAATAACAATATCATCAAGAGTGTTGGATTCATATATAAGCACCTTTTCTCCAATTGCCATTGTATATAATTCTAAATTAATAGTATCTATTTCATAATCTATTTTGTTAATTGAAATATTATCAATTAATAATAAACTTCTAACTTTACTCTTTATAAAATAACCACGTTCAACTGTAATGTTATCACTGCTATTATAATTTAGTTTATAAATAGTAACTGCTTTGTAGTTATTGATGAAAAATAAAAACAATAATATGAATACAATAACTGCTATAATGATTAAAATATTATGACCAATAAATTTTAAGAATTTGCTTATACATTTTAGGGTATATCTTATGTAATCTAAAGGTGTTTTCTTTTGTAAAACTATAGCATTAGGAGATATGCCTAATTCATTACAAATTTTATAAATACTTATACCATCTGGTGTTGAATCACCCTTTTCCCATTTAGATATAGTTCTATCAGATACACCTAGCTTTTCCGCTAATTGTTTTTGAGTTAAATTTTTATCTTTTCTTATTTTACTAATTTGATAAGCAAATGAATTGACATCTTTTTCTTCTAAATTTACTTTAATTTTAGACTTCATATTTGTCTGATTTTTTCCTTCCATATTTTCACCTTAAACATTTTATCATAAAAAATTATATTTGTGAATTATTTTTTTCCAAAATTTACCAAATTTATTTTTGATTGACAAGGTATTTTTGTTGTTCTATAATAATAAAGTATATTAAAGAAAAAGGTGATTATTTTGACAGCTGGAAAAGCACATCATGTTTATATTAAATACATAGAAAATTTACTTAAAAATGAAAGTAAAACAACTGCTCCGAGATTAGAAGAATTGTATACTAGAAAAGACTATGAATATTTATTAAAACCGGTATTAAATGTTATAAAAGAGAATCCGGGGGCAAGTATAACTAATTTAAGATTGTTACTTTATGAAAGAAGTGGATTAAAAGAATTAATAAATAATTTTGTTAATTTGACGAAGATTACTCCGGGGTTAATACTTGATTTTGGAACATATAATACCAGAGATACTATTTTATGTGGGAAAAGACAAGAATATGTTATGGAAAATGGGATACTTGTAGCTAATGAATTAGATATTGAACAAGATACTATATTTGATTTGGCATCAACATCTAAATTATTTACAGCAGTTGCTGTACTTAAAATTGCAGAATTGGGATATGTTGATTTATTTGATCCTGTTAGAAAATATGTACCAGAATTTAAAAATTTAGGTAATGTAACAATATATGATTTATTAAAATTTAGAACAAATATTGGGACTGATGTAAGAATTGATAGTGCTAAAAATAAAGAAGAAGCTGAAGAAATATTATTTAGTACTCATAAAAGAAATCTTTATACTAGTTTTTCTTATACAGATATTGGAGCAATGATTTTAAGATATGTGGTAGAAAGAGTTAGTGGAGTATCATTTGTGGAATTTGTAAATAGTGAAATATTTAGTAAAGCTGGTATGAGTGATACATATTTAAATGTGCCACAAGAAAAATTATATCGGGTTGCTAATGAAAATTATTCTAGTGTGGTAAATGAAGATGGGAGTGTTTTTACAAGATATGATAATATTCCAGGGACAGTTCATGATGCTAAAGCTAAAGCTATGGGCCATGATGTAGGAATAGCTCCAGGACATGCAGGATTTTTTTCAACGAAAGATGATATGATTAAATTCGCTAATAGTTTGATTAAGGGAGAAATTGTTAGTAAGGAAGCTGTTTTTTCAATGAGTGATACTGCAACAGCTTTTCAAGATTATGAAGATGATGATATCAATACTTTCCAAAAAGAAGATTTTCTATTTGGCTCTTTAGTTTATTTAAAACAAATAGATTCAAAATACTTATCAGTGTATGCCCCACTTTCTGGTAAAGCTTTTATGTCACCAGGTTTTGCCGGCACGACATTGGTAGTTGATCCTGTAAATGAATTATCTTTATTTATTGGAGCTAATAGATTACACAATCGTATATATCAAATTCATCCTAAATGGCGAGATAAAATTATTGTTGATGAACATAACAAAAAAACATTTATTATGCCTGATGGAACAGAAAATATAATTAGTGCTGATTATACTAAAGAAAAAGAAGTATTGGTTAAACTAGCTTTAGATTTAGCATTACAATATCAGTTACTAGAAAAGATTTTTCCGCAAGAAAAAGAAATGCATTTAGTTAGAGAACTTAACTAAATGCTATTTTTTTGTGCTTATATCATAATTAGCTGGACCAATTATTACTTTACCATCTAAATTAAATCTTGAACCATGACAAGGACAATCCCAAGTTTGTTCTGATTCATTAAATAATAATGTACATTTCATATGAGGACATTTATTATAAACTATGTGTTTATTACCTAAATTATCAACATATATGGCTTTATCTTTAATAAATATAGGATTATTATTATAATATTTTTTATTTTTATAAACTTTATTATATATTAGACTATACATACTACTAAATATATTATAACTATATTTTAAAATACTTTTACTTCTTTGAGGATCAAATAAATCAATATATTTATTTTCTTTATTATTTATTATATCTTTAATTATTAAACTAGCAGTTATACTGTTAGTCATTCCCCAAGTGTTATAGCCGGTGGCAATAATTAAATTGTTTTTTATAAAGCCAATGTAAGGCAGATAATCCGGAGTTATAATATCATGATTACTCCATGAGTAATCATGAATTTCTTTGTTAAAACAGATATTATGGGAATTAGTTACAGTAATTAAATTATCTTTATTATATCTAATAGATAATAATTCATTATCTATATTTATAGCACTAAAGTATTTGTTTTTATCCTTTTTTATAGTAATATATGATTTTTCTAAATTACCCTTTAGAGGCATTAAAAATGGAAATAAAAAGTAAGGATAAAAACATGCTAAAATTACGGTTTTAGCTTTAATTATAAAATTGTTAGTATAACAATAATATAATTCATTTTCTTCTTTTATATTTATTATGTTAGTATGTTCATATATTTTTTCTTTTAATTTATAAGCTAAATTATTAATGTATTTAAGAGGATGAAAAACATAAGTGTTATCAACACTAAAAGCATAATTTACTAACATATTATTGGGTAAAATATTAGAATTATTTGGTGATTCACCAAATAATTCTAATATTTCTTTTTCTTTTTTTACTTTTTTTATATTATTTATATTAGTTGTATATAAATAAGATTTTACTTTTTCTAAATCACAATTAATATTTTCTTTATTTATTATATGAACTAAAGTATTAATTGCTAATTTATTGCATTCATAATATTTTTGAGCTTTATTGATATCATTTATTTTAGAATAAATATTTTCTTGCAAAAAAGTTATTTTAGCACTACTTCTAGCAGTTATACCACTACCTATAGTATTTTTTTCAACTAATATTACATCTTTATCTTTTAGAGCATATAAAGTATTTAGACCTGTAATACCTCCACCAATGATAAGGATATCACAACTCATATCCTTATCTAGAGTTTTAAATTTATGCATATTTATATTTTGCCATAATGTTTTCATATGGTTATTATTAACAAAATTAAGTTAAATATACATTATTTACCTGGACATTGATGTTTCTTCAACTAAATCTACTCTATTTTCAGGAGTTAATATATTATGGTATTTATTACCATTTGGACAACTTAATTCATAATTAGTTAGTCCTTGATAACCATTAGCTTTAAAGCTTAAATAATCATGTACTGATTCCCCAGTTATTAAAAAATCAATCATTCCACGGAATGCTACATCATTCATTTGAGATTCAAAATTGTTAATAACTGAACGATAATGCGAACCTAAATAAACGACGAATTGGCCAGGAGCAATAGCTTGATCATACATATCTGTTCCATGTGATGCTACCCAGTTTTTGGCGATAGTTCGATTATAAATAGTATTAATTACCCAATATCCATCAATATAATCACTACTTGCTTCACAAATAACTATGGCACAAATAGTTTTAAATTCATCATATGTCCAACCATATTTATTCATTATATATTCTATAGCTTGATCATAACCATAATTTTCATAATAATAATCAATTATACTGGAATCAAACTCATAAATTTCTTCAATTGGTAACATATCTAGTGTTAATGAGGTTGGAGTTGGTGTCGGTGTTGGCATTGGTGTTGGAGTTGGTGTAATTATAGGTATTACTAAATTCTCTTCATAATTTGCTGCAGCATTAATACTAAAGAGATCTCCTCTAGAATTGTTGCGAATTTCATCTTCTACCACTTCTTCTGCATTATATTTTACGATATTTTTAATATTAAAAACACCAGCACTTTCTAATCTTTTAAGAGTGATTCCCGACAAAACTAATATTGCCGAAAGTAAATAAACTTTTAAATTTTCATTCATAAATAATCCCTTTCCTTTCAAGAAAAGAGATTATAATATCATAAATTTTGGAGTTTGTAAAGTTTTTTTGGAAAAAAATAGTATACTTATATTAAGGGTGATCATATGCATTATAATTACCACAATACTAATTTTCCTCCGAGTGCTGATCCACACTTATTTTCTATGCTAGCAGTAACCGTTGGTTTTTCTTGTATTGGTAATTATAATGCTAATGAACAAAATGCTATTGGTAATTGGTTAATTTTAGTGGGACAATATATTTTAACTCATGCCGCACAGCAACAATTATTAGAAGCAAGATTAGAAAATAACAACTTAAATATTAATTCTGCGAAACATAAAAGTGGCAATGGTGGACCATTTACTGATAATGAAAATGGCAAAAGTAATCAAACTCAAAGAGGAGAAGTTGATTTTTTACTTAATGCTATTGAAGATATAAAAAAAGAATTAGAAAATATTAAATCTAATCCAGAATAAAATTGTTATAAATAATAAAGTGTTTCCCAATTGGTAAGGACAATAATAAAGACGCTAACAAATAGTAGCGTCATACCAATAAACTGGTAGGCGTTTCCCAATATGGGTAACACTTACATATATAATATACTAAATTTTTTAATAAATTACAATATTTTTTATTCAAATGTAATATTTACTGCTCCAATACCATTATCAATATCTATTACATTCTCGCCATTACCATAAGTTCCACTTATAGAAGTGCCATTAACACTTATATCACCAAGACCTTTATCAACAATAAAACGATATAAAGATTCATTAGTTAAATTAAGGTTAATTTCCCCAATTCCGCCATCTATTTCACCATTACCATATATATTACCACTAATATTTACTTCTCCTACTCCAGAATCAAGAGAAAGATTAGTAAATGTTGTATTATTGGCATTTAAAACACCAACACCACCATCAATATCAGAATTATTAAAAGTACTATTATTTATATTAATTAAACCAACACCTAAATCAAGTTCTAATTTATTTGTGGTGATATCTTCAATTAGTATTTCACCACTACCACCATCAATTATAAGTTCATTTAAATCACTTGGTACATAAATAGTAATTTCTCCACTACTATTATTAAAAAACCAAAATGAATCTTCTTCTATTTCTAAAGTATTTCTTCTATCTATTACTCTAAAATTATCAGAAACACCTTTAGCTTCAACTAAAAAGCTATCTCCTTTAACTATATTAATACTTGATGCATTTACATCAATTTCAATATTATTAATATTAGTATATCGTTCAGTAAAGTCTTTAGTACCTCTATTAAATCCACCGATAATACCAAAAATAAGTAATATAGCATTAATAATAATTAAAATAATAAATACTGCCAAAGCTATAGCTCCTATTTTAATCCATTTTTGTCCTTCACTCATTTTATATCTACACTCCCAAATACGGCATAAGCTTCAATATAAATGATCTTTTTTTCATTTTTACCTTTGCTTTTATTACTTACTCCTCCAAATATTGGAGTTGATTTAATCTTAACTTCAACATCTTCAGGTACTTTTATATTAATACCACCAAAGATAGCACTAGCAACAATTACTGATTCATTTTTAATACTAGCATCACTTAAATCTAAATAAACACTTCCAAATATCGCATCTACTTTTGCTCCATTAAATTTATTTGGTTTTTCATTCTTTTCAGCAAAAGTAGCTACAATACTTTCTAAATTATCTTTATTAGTACTATTAATCTTTTCTTTAACTTTACTATTTATACTACTTCCAAGCATTAAATAAAGACCAATTATTACAAATATTGCTGGAATAAATAATTTAATTATAATATCAAATCTAATTAAATTATTACACATAAGAAGTAATAATACCCCTACTACTAAACCAACAATATTACCCATTTTAGATTCATTTGTATTATCAAATAATCCTATAAAACATGGAACTATTATAATTAAGGTCCACCATCCTCTAAAAAATATATTAAAATCAATTATATTAAAGACATTTAAAGCAATTATAATACCTAGTACTATAAATACTAATCCCCATAATATTCTATTTATTTTATCCATATATACCTCCATTTTATTTTTATGTTGATAACTCCAAAAAACGCCATCCCCTGAACATCTGCTTTGCAGTTGCCCGGACGTTTTTATACCACCAGTTTCTCATTATTGGATTTTTTATCTTCCAATTGCTCTGAAATCCACCCCGCTCGCCTGGACCGCAAGGGCCCTAGACGAGCATTTGTCCTACCTTCAGTTCACACGAATCGGGTCAGTGGACAAGCCACTTCCCGATGCATATGTTATCGAAGATGTTAGATAAAAGACTGGCCGCACGCCGCGCGAATAGTCCGCGGTAGAGGTACTGACATAGCCTGTGGAATTCACTCGATAGGCATAAGTCGAATTGCCCGAATCGCGGGAAATTGTCCATTCGTTAATATTAATATTCATCCAATTGCTACTTTTTGACGGTTCGTAATTAAACAACTCTGTTGTCCAATAATCTGGGCTTGCTGCAAATCCATAATCTGACACATACATTAATCCTATTTTTGCACTATATGTTGTTCCTGTACTTTCTGCATCTTGGAATGTTGCTGGTGTTGCACTAGTTGTTGAATGACCTCCCACATACCATGTTGTTGTTGCTATCTTATTTTGCCATGTACTACTTAATCCATTTAAGTATGTCCCATTTAATGTCCCTGTATTTAATGTACTACTACTCCATGTATTACTTATGTTTGTGCTTGATCCACTCCAATAGTTGTTTCCTATATTTGTGTTTTTTATTAGTTTTACTTGATTGCCAAATACTCCTATTATTCTATATAGGTTATCACTTGGACATGTGCTTGCATTTGATCCAAAACATACATAATTATTTACTTCTTCACTTGCTCCTGCATATCTATATGAATTATCTTCGGCACCATTTGCTAAATCTGCATCATGATAGTATAATCCATTTTCTCCATCTGTTGTATATTGTGATAATACATGACAAGCTAGTAAACTAGAATTAGATTCATCACTACATATTTCTTCTATGGATGGCATCTCTATCCTATCTTTTTGAAGTACTACTTCCATATCAAGAGTTGCTGTTTCATTTATTGATTGATCAGTTTCTAAATTTACAAATGTTAAAGTAAATGTCCATGTGTGAGTTGTTCCATTTGTTGATGAATTAGTACTTATTAGATGATCTATTGCTATGTTAAAAGCTCCTGTTTTTCCTGTTATATCAAAACCACTTACATCACCTACTGTTACAAATGATAATGTATCACTACTAGCTTCAAGTAATGTTCCATTTTCATCATAGACACTAAGTATTAATTCTGCTGTATTATTTGTAGTTGAATACTTATAAGTATTTTCATATATTCTTATTCCTGCAAAATAAGTGGTACTAGCATTATTTGTATCAGAACTTGCAATAAGTCTAACCTGCGGATTAGTAGTATCTGTTAGATTACCAGAACCTGTATGAAAGTTATCAGTTGATGCTGATAAACTTAAATCATTACCTTTACTAAATATAATTGTATCGCCACTTGGTGTTACTTCACCAGTACCAGTAAGTTCATCTGTTGGTGCTGGGCCTAAATATGAATATGTAAATCTACCAATAAATAGTGCTATTACTACAAGTATTAATACAAATAAAATAGCAAGTATTACTTTTCTAATATTTTCTTTAGTCATTTTTATCACCTATTCTATAATAGATTATATCAAAAATATGAATTATAATAAAGTAATTTATTTAAAAAAGTAATAAAATGTGTTAATATATTAACTTAAATGAGGGATAGTTATGTTAAATATATTTCAAGATAAGTTAAAAGAATGTCGTAATATTTTAAAAAATAACCCTAATGATATTAAAGCTAGAGCAAGTATTAATTTTATTTATAATATTATTTTTGATAATAATTTAGTTTGGTTTGATGATTATTTAGAAGAAGAAAGTAATGTATTATATTTACAAAAATATTTATATTTATTTAAATTAGTTGAAGAGGTAAGTAAAAGGAATAAGTTAGCAAAATATAATGTTAGCAATTATAAATATTTATCTAAAAAAGATTTATTAGAACTTGTTTGTGATTTTTATAAGAATGGCACCAACAAAGAGTTTTATGAATTATTTTTAAGAATGCTTAAAAATAATGAAATTATTTTATACAAAAATAAAAAAGATTCATTTGATGCTTTCTCCATTTTTTGGCAGTATTCCAATGAATTTAATGCAGTAATTCATTGTAGTAATTATGGAAATAATAATGATTTTAATTATGTACCAATAATTGTTCATGAAATAGGTCATGGTATTGATGCATTAATTAACTATCATATTAGCTTCCAACAAGAGAATTATATTTATGCAGAAATAATAAGTACCTTTTTTGAATTAATTTGTAATGAATATTTTTATCATAGTGAATTTAAGAAAGATTCAATAAGCTTCTCCTGTGAGTATTTTAATGATATTAATAGTAAAGCTAAAATACTTAACAATTATAATATATTTGAACAATATATGGAAAATCCTATAAATTATTTTCCATATATTGTAGCATTTAGTATATCTTTAGAATTATTAATGGTATATAAACAAGATAAAGATAAATCATTATATTTAGTAAAGAAAATTATTGAGATACCTAAATTCTTAACACCAGAAGAATATTATAAAAGAATACTTAATTTAGGAATAATACCAAATAATACTTTAGATAAATATGAAAACATTTTAAAAAGACAGTTAAAAACATGAAAAAATGGCATTTTTTCATGTTTTTTAATATGTTCGACTTTATTCGACAATTTTTTTAAAATAAGTGTGCTATTATAACAAATCAAGGAGGTGAAAATTTTGAAAGTTGATGAAAAAGAATTTGTTAAAGGATCAGATGATCAAATGTTTAAGATTATTGTTGAAGACCCTATTCATGGTAAAAGAATACTTGAAGCATTAATCTCTCAAATATTAAACGAACCAGTAGAAATAGTAGAGTTTATAAATAGTGAGCTTACTGCTAAAAAAGTTCATGAAAAGAAAAAAACAGTTGATATAATAGCTAAAACTAAAAACTCTTATATTAATATTGAAATAAATTTAAATGATTATACTGATGCTAAACGAATTCGTAATCTTATCTTTTTCTCATCATTTTATAGCCATTTAACTAAAAGTGGAGATGATTATGATTTAGTAAATAAATATATCCAAATCAATTTAAATTATGGAGCCACATATGGCATAAATACTAATCAAGGCATAAGAGAATATTATATTCAAACTAATAATCTAGAAACATTTACTTCCAATGTAGCAATAATTGAAGTTAATGTAGAAAACCTAAAAAAAGAATGCTATAATGGTGTTAGATGCGAATATGATTATAGGTATATATTCATGTTTGATTTGGATAAAGAAGAATTAGAATTATATTATCCAGATGATGAGATAAGGAAGGAGTTTTTCGAATTAATTATGTTGAAGAATGAAAGTTTTTGGATTGATCCTGATGAAGACAGAGCTAAATTACTTAATACTGAAAGAAAAGCAAACTATTCTAAAGGTTTTGAAGAAGGATTTGATGAAAAAACAATTAATGTCATCAAAAACGCCATTAATCAAAGTATTTCAATTGAAACTATTGCAACTTTAGTTAATCTTAGCATTGATGAAGTGAAAAACATAATTAAAGAGCACAATCTTGATAAACTCAGTGAATAAACTCACTGAGTTTATTTTTTATATTAACTTTTCTGTTCACCACAAAGCAAAAATTGTGAATAAAAAAGTTAAAAAAATTGGGAACTTAAAAAGGCATTTTTAAGTTCCCATTATTTATTTTCTTCATCATTTCTTTCATAGTTTCAAATTGTTTTAATAATCTATTTACTTCTTCAACACTTCTACCACTACCTTTAGCAATTCGCATTTTACGGGTTGCTTTAAGTATTTCTGGGTGTCTACGCTCTTCCATAGTCATTGATTGTATTATAGCTTCAATATGAGCAAATTCTTTAGGATCAATTGAAATATTATTAAGGCCCATTTTTCTAGCTTGGGGAAGCATTTTTAAAATATTTTCTAGCGGTCCTAATTTTTTAATTTGAGCGAGTGTTTGTAAGAAGTCATCTAAATCAAATGTTCCTTTTTTCATTTTTATAGCTTGCCTTTTAGCCTCATCTTCATCAATAACATCTTCTACTTTGGAAACTATTTCTAGAATATCTCCCATATCAAGGATTCTATCAGCCATTCTTTCTGGATAAAACTCGGATAATCCATCCATTTTTTCGGAATTACCAACAAATTTAATAGGAATATGCGTTAAGTGTCTTACGGATAATGCTACCCCACCTTTGGTATTACCATCAAGTTTAGTAAGAATACAACCAGTTAAGTTTAGAGATTCATTAAAACCAGTAATAACATTGATAGCATCTTGGCCCATTGAGCCATCAATAACTAATATTTTTTCATGAGGATGATGAGATGCATCAATATCTTTTAATTCTTGCATTAATTCTTCATCTATTTGCAGTCTTCCTGCTGTATCGATGATTATATAATCTAAATTTTCTTCTTTTGCATAATTTATTCCATCATTAACTATTTCAACAACAGACTTTTCTTCACTAAATACGGGAACATTTAAACTCTTACCAATAGTTTTAAGTTGTTCTATTGCGGCGGGTCTATAAATATCAGCTGCAATTAAAAGTGGTTTTTTATTGTGTTTTTTCCTTAAATAATTAGCAAGCTTTCCAGCAGTTGTAGTTTTACCACTTCCTTGAAGACCAACAAGCATTAAAATAGTTGGTTTTTTTGATACCTCAAGAGGAACATAATCTCCACCAAGTAATGATACTAATTCATCTTTAACTATTTTTAAGAAAACTTCATCAGGTTTTAAACTTTTTTCTACTTCTGCATTTAGAGCTTTTTCTTTAACATCTGCAACAAATTCTTTAACAACTTGATAATTTACATCAGCTTCTAACAAGGCTATTCTAATTTCTCGCATGGCATCAGAAATATTATCTTCAGTAATTTTACCCATGCCCCGAATATTTTTTATAGCATTACTAATTCTATCACCCATATATTCAAACATAATTAATTCTCCTTTACTTATAATCAATATTATATAATAAAATACTGCCTAAAATCAATAAGATTACACGTTTTTCTAACGAATATTAGCAAAAAACTACACGTTTTTCTAACGAATATTAGCAAAAAATTACACGTTTTTCTAACGAATAATACATAATAAATTACACATTTTTCTAACGAATAATAATTTTAGAATACTTTTTTCCTAAAATATATAAATATGTGATATAATTTTTAAGGTGATGTATATGACTAGAAGAAAAAAGAAAATAAAAAAAAGTATTAAAATACTTATACCTATAATTATAATTATAGGTATAAGTGGTTATTTTGTTTATAATAAATACTTTAAAGAAGAGAAAATAGTAAGTGAAGGATCTAAACTTATGAATGAATATAATATTCCTGAAGATGAATATTCTAAGACTCTAGAATTTGTTTTATTAAACAATATTTATAATGAAGAATATTTAAATGAATATAGGGACATAGAATATGTAGACAGTGATAATTTTGAGAGCATTTTAACTACATTTTTACCAAAAGGTTATAGTGGTAAAGAAATTAATTATATAACTAATTTAAGCGAAAAAAATATTGAAAAATTAAAAAGTATAGATTATGTTGATATAAGTAACTACTATGATATTAAAAACTTTAATGTAGATAATATAGATAGATATAGTGCATATTATGAAGAAAATGATTATGAGCTTGAAGATGTTGTGACGCTTGTAAATATAAAATTAGATTTACCGGTATATACTGATACTACCGAAGTAGAAGATCCTAATGATTTACTTGTAATCGTCAATAAATATCATTATTTACCAAGTGGTTATGAACCTGATGATTTAGCATATGTACCTGGGGCTTATGGTAATAATGTACCAATGCGAGAAGTTATTAAAGAACCTTTCTTAGAGTTACAAGCGGCAGCAGAAGAAGAAATTGGTATAAATTTAATGCCAACAACCGCATTTAGAGGGGAATCTTTTCAAAGAACTTTATATAATAATTATGTAGCTAGTGATGGTGTAGAAGCTGCTGATACCTACTCTGCTCGTCCGGGATACTCAGAACACCAAACAGGTCTATCAATCGATTTAAAGAATACTAATATTAGTGGATCAACAAGACTTAATGATAGTGACTTTGAATGGCTTAGTAATAACGCTTATAGATGGGGATTTATTATAAGATTTCCTAAAGACAAAACTTATATAACAGGCTATCAATTTGAAAATTGGCATATTAGATATGTAGGAATGGAAGCCGCTAAAATAATTTATGATGAAGATTTAACATTAGAAGAATATATTGATTTATATGTTACTGAATATTAAAATAATCATGCTAAAATGCATGATTATTTTAATTGTTCTTAATTTACCACCAAATTACCCAATTCTTCAAAATCTAGTCCTGTATATTTGTTTACAATTTCTACTGATAAACCATCTTTTAACATTTTCTTTGCTATTTCAGTTTTTCCTTTACTTTCCGCTATTCTTTTAGCATTACGAACCGCTGATTCAAAGTGGTCTATTAAATTTTGATTATCAGGGTCACTTGTAAATTCTTTAGCATATGCTATGGTCTTTTCTAACATTTCATCACCTCCACTATGTTTGTTCATTTCCATATAATTCACACTCCTAAAGATTTTTAGATATTTAATAAATTTCATATCTTCATTATACAAGATTGTTTTCTCATTGTCAATATCAACTAATATTAATTCTACTCCTTCTTCTATTTTTATTTTATTTACTTTATCTACCAATTCATAATCTTCTAACATACTATTCATTTTATATGTTTCATCTTTAAATAGAGTTATTCCTATTACTTTTTTAACACTAGAATATTCTTCACCTTTCTTTAGTTGATTTCCATATATTCTAGCTATATAACATAAACTCTTTTTTAAATCTTTATCTTCAAAGCCATTATACATTTCTAAAGATACTAAAATATTATTATCTAATACTATTATTAAATCACCATAAAATTCTTTAATTGATATATGTGGGGCCATAAGTAGCTTCTCGGCATTAATAGATTTAATATCAGCATTAATATTTAATTTATCATAAAATTCGATAAAGGAGTTTAGAAAATCTTCTTGAATCTCTTTGTGAGAAAACACGGATTTAAAAACATAATCATTTGTAAGTGGATATAGCATTTTATCACCTCACTTTCCATTCACTTACTAAAGGGTTTTATTTCCCCCTTCACTATATAATTTCAACAAAAGTAGTCAAAATTCTTTTTTTTGAGCAAAATTTTTTTAACAAATTTTTATCTATATCTATTTTTTGGCTAAAATACGCCAAAAAACAGCAACAAAAAATTGTGTAAACATTTACATGTATTTACACAATTTTACAAACTTTTTGATTAAAAAACTATTATAATAACACGAACATTTAGAACATAGTCCAAACGATTTGTCAAGAAAAAGTTGTGTGTAGCATACAATTATTTATTGTAGTCTAAAGTACAAAACTTAATTTTTTAAACAACCTATAGGAACTACTAATATATTATTTTCAGTTTTATAAGCTATTTCTGTTCCTGTAATTACCATCATAAATAGTGGTACTCCCATTTTTGGTTGATTTTCTTTTATTAAATTTTTTAATTTTAATAAATGTTCTTTAGCTTCAGGTATTTCATTAGCTCCTAATTTTACTTCTATTAAAGCATATTTATTATCAAAATGCAAAATATTATCACACTTTAGCCAATAATATCATTATTAATTATGATTTGTATAAACTTGTTTCCTAATTTTGGGGTTTTTCACTTCCTATTTTTGGGGAAATTTACTTCCTAATTTTGGGATAAAGAAAAAAATAATCAGTTTATTGATTATTTTTTTCCTAATTTTTTGCCTTGTATATGATAAGTGATTGCTAGTTGCAATTTGAGTGGAGCAAATCTTGTTAAGAATAAAGTTAATTTCATTTTAAACGTTGGTACAATTAACATCTTCTTCTTAAACATTTTATCTATTCCTAATCTAGCCACATATTTAGGACTAATCTCATTAATTGCAAATTCGCCATGAGCAACTTTATTAAAATTAGTATTTACTGGTCCAGGACAAAGAGCAGAGATACTAACATTACTTTTTTTCTGTCTTAATTCTTCATTAATAGCTAAAGTAAGTTTTGTTATATAATTTTTAGTGGCATAATAAGTACTAAGACGAGGTCCTGCCATAAAACCAGCACTAGAGCAGACATTTAGTATGTATCCGGAATCTTTCTTTAGAAAATCAAACAAAAATAATTTAGTTAATATATGATAGGTAGTAACATTTAAATCAATCATTTCAAGTTCTCTATTTAAATCTGTTTCATCAAATGTCCCAAATAAACCAAAACCAGCATTATTGATCAAAATATCAATATTATCACTTTTAACCATATCATATAATTTAAAAACATTTTCTTTTATTTTTAAATCCATAGTTATTATTTTAACATTGACATTCACATCTTTTTTAATTTTTTCTAAATTTTCTTTATTTCTGGCAACAATTATTAAGTCAATACCCAAACTTGCTAAATAATAGGCAATTTCTTTTCCAATACCACTGGATGCTCCAGTTACTAATGCTTTCAACTAATCACCTTCTAATACACTTATTATATTTGGTTGAATTTGTTTTTTACGAGATACTATTTTAGGTAAAAACATACATTGATGAATACTTTTAAGACCAAAGGCATCTTTAATTATTTCACTAGCTTTTTCATTATATAAAACGTAAGAACCATTTTTAATAATATCTGTTATAAATATAGTTACAATAGAATAATTAAGTTCAACCATTTCATTTAATTTTTGAATGTATTCATCCATATTAGCTTCAATTGTTTCAATATCCATGGTCATAATTTGACTAATACCTAATAATTTATCTCCAACAACATATGATTTAAAATCAGTTTTTATTAGTTCTTCAACAGACTTACCTTCAATTGAACTGGCGGCTTTAAGCATTTCTACACCATAAGAATCAATATCTACTTTAGCAATACTAGCAAGCTTTACTGCTGCAAATCTATCATCTTCGGTTGTCGTTGGACTAGTTAAAAGAAGAGTATCTGAAAGAATCGCCGAAAGCATTAAACCTGCCATATTTTTAGGAATTGTTATGTGTTCTTCTTTATACATTTCATAAATCATAGTTGAGGTACAACCTACAGGTTTACTACGGAAATTAATAGGAAGAGTTGTATTAATAGCCCCAAGATTATGATGATCAATTATTTCTAAAATGTTGGCTTCATCTAGGCCATCAACTGATTGAGCAAAATTGTTGTGATCTACTAAAATAACTTTTTGTTTTTCATAATCATTAGGTCCTGTTAATTTAATTAAACCTAAACATTCACCTTTATTATTAATAACTGGATAATTAGAATGATTTACTCTGTGAGCCATGTTTTTAAAATCAGTATAATAATCTTCATTATTCACAACTACAGGACTTTTATTTAAATTAATACTTTTAATAAAATTACTTAAAAGTATTTTATTAGCAATTTGAAAGCTATCAAATTCTGATGCGATAATATTCACACAATTTTTTTCAGCTTTTTTAATAATTTTTTTATCAACATTAACATTTAGAGGTAATATAATTAATTTAACTTTAGATTCAATAGCATAATTTAGTACTTTATATCTATCCCCAACAATTAATATATCTTTTGAAGATAATTGAATTGCATTTTCTAAAGTTTTACTTTGTAATCCGGCGATTAAGATATCACCAGATATTAAATCATCACATTTAACTATTACTTTAGCCTCAAGTGTTTCAATAATATTATCTAGAGTAGTATTAACTATTTCTTTGTTGCCATTGATTAAATATTTAGCTATTTCTTTTAAAGTAACATAACCGGTTAGTTTCTTTTTATCATCAATTAAGGGTATGGCTGTTAATCCTTGATGTTGCATAATTTTAAAGGCATCATTAATCGATTCTTCTTCAAATATATAAGCTTTTTTATCATATTTAATATTTTTAATTCTAACTCGAACATCGTTTAGATAACTTGGTACTGGTACTTTAAAATATTCTAGTACAAATTTGGTTTCATTATTAATATTACCTAATACTTTTGGAGCTGTTTTACCTCCGAGTTCATTTTTCAAATAAGATAAGGCAATACTAGAGCACACACTATCAGTATCAGGATTTTTATGTCCAAAAATATAAGTTGTCAATATTCCACCTCTTTACTTTCTCAAATTGTATCATACTTTTTTGTTTTTTTAAATACCTTTCATTTCATAAATGATATTTCTAAGTTCAATTGCTCTTTCAAAATCCATTTTACTTGCGGCTTCCTTCATTTCTTCTTCTAAAGTTACAAGCATTCTTTCTTTTTCTTTCTTACTTACTTTCTTCTTGTCGCTCTTAACTACTTCATTTGTTACAATTTCTTTTATTTCTTTAACAATTGTTTTAGGTGTGATACCATGTTCTTTATTATAAGCCTCTTGTATTTCTCTTCTTCTTTTTGTCTCTTTAATTGCTTCATCCATAGCAACACTCACAGTATCGGCATACATTATTACTTTACCATTTTCATTTCTTGCACACCTACCAATTGTTTGAATTAAACTTCTACCACTTCTTAAGAACCCTTGTTTATCGGCATCAAGTATGCATATTAAACTGACCTCAGGTATATCTAATCCTTCACGAAGTAGGTTTATACCAACAACACAATCATAAGTACCGAGTCTTAAATCTTGAATTATTTTAAGCCGTTCTAATGTTTTAATCTCACTATGTAAATAAGCAACTTTTATATTTAATTCTTTTAAATAATTAGTTAATTCTTCACTCATACGAATTGTAAGAGTTGTAATTAAAACTCTTTCGTTTTTACTTATTCTATCTCTAATTTCGCCGATGATATCATCAATTTGACCAACGCTCGGTCTAACCTCAATAATTGGGTCAAGTAATCCTGTTGGACGAATAATTTGTTCTGTGTATTTACCATGAGTTTTCTCAAGCTCATAATCACCAGGGGTTGCCGATACATAAATTGCTTGGTTGATGTGACTTTCAAATTCCGCAAATGTTAGGGGTCTATTATCAAGGGCACTAGGAAGACGAAAACCATAATCAACTAAAGTTTGTTTTCTTTGTCTATCTCCATTATACATACCTCTAACTTGTGGTAAAGTTACATGAGATTCATCTACAACTAACAAAAAATCTTTAGGAAAGAAATCAATCAAACAACTTGGTGTTTCTCCGGCATCTCTTAGGGCTAAATGTCTTGAATAATTTTCTACCCCATTACAAAAACCTGTTTCTTTAAGCATTTCAATATCATAATTAGTTCGCTCACGAAGTCGTTGTTCTTCAATTAATTTGTTTTCACTCTTTAATTCTTCTAATCTATTTTTAAGTTCCGCTTCAATTCTAGATATAGCTATATCCATTTTATCTTTACTAGTAACAAAGTGCGAAGCCGGAGATATAGTAATACTTTTAACACTTTTTTCTATTGCTCCAGTTAATGGATCAAATAGTGATATTTCGGAAACCACATCTTCATCTAAAGTAATTCTAATACCGAGTGACTTTTCATTAACAGGGATTATATCAATATTACCACCACGAACACGGAATGTGCCCCGGTGAAAATCTAATTCATTTCGTTCATAAGTCATATCAATTAATCTATTTAGAATAGTATTACGAGATATACTTTGACCAACACTTAAAATAAGCATATTTTTTTCGTATTCGGACTTTTCTCCGATACCATAAATACAAGAAACTGAAGCAACTACAATAACATCTTTATAATTGATTAATGCCGATGTTGCCGCATGACGAAGTTCATCAATTTCATCATTAATAGATGCATCTTTTTCAATATAAGTATCACTACTAGGCACATATGCTTCTGGTTGATAATAATCATAATAAGAAACAAAATATTCAACATGATTATTCGGAAAAAACTCTTTTAATTCGGCATAGAGTTGGCCCGCTAAAGTTTTGTTGTGGGCTAAAACTAGAGTTGGTTTATTGGTTTTAGCTATAACATTTGCAATAGTAAAAGTTTTACCAGTACCTGTTGCCCCAAGTAATACTTGTTCTTTAACACCTTTATTAATACCATCGACAAGTTCGTTGATAGCTTCTGGTTGATCCCCACTTGGCTCAAATTTTGAAACTAATTCAAACATATATACCTCCTTATAAGACTTACTTATTTTATCAAAAAAAGCAAAATATAACAAGCATACCAGCTTGTTTATATTATTAATTAATATTTTTTTAATATTCTTATTTAGTTATAATCTTTAAATCATTTATTTTTAAAGTGCCTTCTAACTCATTATTCTTTTTAAATATTGTATAACATATTTCGGTAATTTCTTCTAAAGAATCTGGATAATCACTTAAATTTAATTTTATTTTTTTGTTATTTAATAATAATTCTTTAGATAAATTATTACCATTATTTAGTTTTATTTCAAAATTAAGTAATATATTATCACTTGTATTAATATCAAGTTCTAAATAAGTTGTATCTTTATTATATTTTTCTAAATTAAGATAATTATTATGAAAATTATAATAAAGCATTACAAATGAATCATTTTTATCTTTCTTTTTAAAAGAATAATTAATACTTTCATCTATACTTAATTTACCACCATTTTCTACCCTTAATAAATACTCACTTTTTAAAATTACTGGTTTAATTAATTCATCATAACTTATATTTAGATTTTCCTTTTTTATTTCTTCAACTTTGATACTTTCTTGACCACTTTTGGTATCTACAAAAGAAAAAATACAATATAATTTTTTATCATTTGATGTAAGTAAACTATAAAGAGCTTTATACCAAAAAGTTTCATTTAAAGAAACTTCTAAATTCCATAAAGAATTTTTTAGCATTATGGGCATATAGTATTCTTGAGGTTCTAATATGTTCATTGAAATTTTAGAATCATATAAAACAAAAGTAGCTTTCATATCGCAGATAGCTTTTCCTTTATTTTTAAATGATATTTTAATGTTGTTTAAATCACATATTATTTCTTTATTAAATTTGACATCATCAAGTCTCCAGAAAAGATTGATAGTAAGGAATGTCGTCATTAAAGCAACTGATATAATACCAATCATGGCTAGAATATTTTGAATGACAGCATCACCTTCTAGAGCTCCATAACCAATGGTATAAAGAAAATAAAGGCCTGTTTCACTAATTAGTTCAGCAGGGGTTATAACTCCCGCAAATAGTTTGTATAAGCTAAATAAAAAGCATATGACAAACATCAGAATAATAAATACTACTACTGTATTAATAATCTTTTTTAACTTTAACATAATTCCTACTTTCTAATAAAATGTTACCCATAGCATTCTTTTAAAATTTAGGCAATTGAAGGTTTTACTTATGCAAAAATATTTTACTATGGGTAACAGTTATTTATTATAACCTATATTTTTTAATTTGCAAGCGATTCGACATTCTTCGACATCGTTCGACATAAATTATAATATTTTCTTTATATCTTGTTCACTTATAATTCCTTCTCTTAGTATATTTATTTCATTATTTTTTATTTCTACGACAGTTGATGCTAATAAATTATTACTAATATTTCCTTTGATAAATACATCAACATAATTTGCTAAATCATTTATAATATCTTCAATATCACTATTATTAGCTCTACCCGATATATTAGCACTAGATGTAGCTAGAGGATAATCTATACTTTTTAAAATACTTAAAGCAATTGCATGATTAGGTATTCTTACTCCAACAGTATCTCTACTTGCTGTAGCTAGATTGCTAATACAGTCTCTCTTTTTTAAAATTAAAGTTATTGGCCCCGGCATAAATTTATTAATTACTTTTTCTTCATAATCACTTACATAAGCAATATCTTTAATTTTATTAATATCACTAACCATTAAACTAAAAGGTTTAGAATAATCTCTATTTTTAGCTTGAAATAATTTATCAATTACTTCTACATTCAAAGCATTCCCCGCTATCCCATAAACGGTTTCTGTGGGAAAAACTATTAATTTATTTTCATTTAAAGCTTGTGTTACAATCTTTAGTTCAGTTTCATTTATTTTATCAGTCCAATCAAATATTTGCATTTTTTCTTCTTTCTTTCAATTTTACCAAACGTCTTAAACCTAAAATATTTTATATATTTCTAACTCTATTTTGTCCTTTATCTTGAAATAACTCTTGGAACATATTTTGATATTTTTTTAACATATAATAATCTTGAGCTTCGCTTAAATAAATTAACAAATCCATTTTCTCATCGTCATTCATGCTAGGTATTTTTATTTTTAATTCATCTAATATAATATGTAATCTGTCTATAATTTGGATACTGTGTAATTTACTTATTAAAGTGTGTAATCTTTTAAAATCAAATGCTGAACTTAAGCTACATATTTCATCTAAATAATTATATAAATAGGTATTAGTAAAATTAAATATCTTATTATCAAGATAATTGATTAAGTTTTCTATTTCTTCACAATCATTTAATTCTTTTAATCTATTAATAATTTTAACAACTAATTCTGGATAATCTTTTAATATTTCTATTTTCAAAAAATCAACTAAAAATTTAGCATTAACTAAAGATAATACTATTTCACCAAGTCTTTCTATCGGAGCTCCAGGAATTTCTTTGGCATATACCGAAAGATAAGAATAAATTCTTTCTTGTTTAAATATAAGATTAAAAATATCTTCATCATGATGTTTTAGTATATTTTTAGCATAATTAAAAGATGCATCAGGGTATTTTAATAAAGCTTTTTTAAATCTTTCATCAGGGCCAACAAAATTCAAACAATAATTATATAAAATATCAGATGATGATAATTTAAGTATTCTTTCTTCTATTTTTGAACAATTAATACTAGGAGTAACACTTAAACACTCATAAATAACATTGCTCGGCAAACTACATATATAATCTATTAGCTCATCATCTATAAAAACTATACCACTTTTGATTAATTTATTAAGTAAATTCCAATTTTTATTCTCTATAATTTGTTTTAAATAATTACTCATTATACTACCTCACTAAAATAATTATAACTTATTTAGTGTTTTTTGTAAAGGAATATAAAAACTACATTGCCTCCTTTGTCGCCTTCTTCACGAGCTTCTTCTACATCATAATCCCAATGTGATCCATAGCCTTTATTAGCATCATTATCTAAATATGATTGGACATATTTTAATGCTTGTTTTGCTTCTCTAGATAATGTCATAATAATTATCCTTTAACTTAGTTTATTCTTAACTTTTCAATAATATTTTCTTTTAAACCCGTTGCTTTAGCAATAAAATCATTATTACTTCCAAGACTTATTAAGTTTTTAGCTGTTGCTATTTGATTAGCTTTGATTCCAGCTTTTCTTCCAGCTTTAATTCCAGCCTTGCGACCAGCAGCTCTTCCAACTTTTTCGCCTTCTTCTCGAGCTATTTCAACATCTAAATCATATTGTGATCCATACCCTTTATTAGCAT
>CALVKF010000012.1 GCA_944332555.1 uncultured Bacilli bacterium | reverse complement strand
ACAACTAATGTCTTTATTCCTCTTGATGCATTTTTAGAAAATAAAGAAGATATGTTAAAATTGCAAAGTGAATTTGCCGATATCCTAAAAAATAAATTAGGTGCTATCGTTAGCATTGGCATAGTTGATAAAGATAATAACGAATTTGAATTTTAATATAAAGTAATTATTAAAAACAAAAGAAGATATTAAATATTTTCATTTTGAATAAAATGCAAAAAAACTGTTGACTTTTGGCAAAAAATGTTGTATTTTAATATAAATATTTTGTTGGAAGGAAATTAGTTTATGGTAAAAGAAGTAAATGTATATACTATCAATTTTAATTTTTACATATGTGCTTCATTCTATAAAATGATTTCTCTTTGTATGTGTGTTTATAATTTGGCTATCAAAAACATGACATTGCTTTTTAAAAAAGACCTGTCATGTTTTTCTTTTATGGAGGTTGTGGTATGATGATTTTAGAAGATTTAATTAAAAATGTTAGGTTATACGATGATGCGAGAATTAATGATGTTATAAAAGCATATGAATATGCATCCGAACATCATTTGGGACAGTATAGACAAAGTGGTGAACCTTACATAAATCATCCACTTAATGTTGCCTATATTTTGTCAGAAATGCATGCAGATGTTGATACTATTTGTGCAGGTCTATTGCATGACACTTTAGAAGATACAACTGCAACAAAAGAAGATATTGCTGAAAATTTTAATAAAACTGTTGCTAATTTAGTTGAGGGTGTTACTAAAATAAGTAAGCTGAATTTTTCTAGTAAAGAGGATCAAAATGTTGCTAATACAAGAAAAATAATTACTGGTATAACTGAAGATGTAAGAATAATTATTATTAAACTAGCTGATAGGTTGCATAATATGAGAACTTTGCAATTTAAAAGTGAATTTAAACAAAAAGAAAATGCAATGGAAACAATGGATATATTTGTACCACTAGCATATTATATTGGAGCATATAGAATAAAATCAGAATTAGAAGATTTGTCACTACAATATTTATATCCTGATAAATACAAAAGAATAGAAGAAGTAAAATTTAAAATAGAAGATGATAGTCAAAGGTGTTTACAAGAAATGCTTCAAACAATTAATGAAATTATGAGTAATAATGATATACCTCATGAAATAAAGGTAAGAACTAAAAATATCTATGGAATATACAAAAGATTAGAGGCAGGACACAAAATAGCTGATATTCACGATTTATTATCATTGAAAATAATGGTTGATAGTATAGCTAATTGTTATCAAACACTTGGATTAATTCATTCAAAATATCATCCAATAAATGACAAGTTTAAAGATTATATTTATAATCCTAAAACTAATATGTATCAATCACTTCATACAACAGTTTTTGGTAGTGATGATAGATTAGTTCAAACGCAGATTAGAACATTTGATATGGATAAAATAGCATCTTTTGGTCTTACTGCTTATTGGGATATTAATAGAGGTAATGCTCGGGATATTATGCAAGATGACTTAAAAAATAAATATCAATTTTTTAAATCACTTGTAGAAATTAATAGTGTTTTTGCTGATAATCAAGAATTTGTAAGGCAAGTAAAAGCTGAATTATTTGCAGATAAAATATATGTATATACAACTAAAGGAGATATAGTTGAATTGCCTATTGGTGCAACAGCAATTGATTTTGCTTATAAAATTCACACTGACTTAGGTAATACTATGGTTAGCGCTGTAGTAAATGATAGAGTTGTAGAACCTGAATGTGTTTTACATAATAAGGATAGAGTTAGAATTATTACAGATATATTGTCTTTTGGTCCTAGAGAAGAGTGGTTAGATAAAGTTCAGACTACAAGGGCTAGAAGAAAAATAAAGGAATTTAGAAAGTGAGTATAAAAGTGGATTTTAAAAATGATTTAGTAAAATTTTATAATCTTAAAGTAAAAAAAATAGTTGAACTTTCAGGTGGTTGGTTAAACGAAAAATTTCTTATAATTGATACAAGCGATAAAAGCTATGTACTAAAAGAACTTAGTGATATAAAATTTCCCAGAGATTATCTTAATGTTCTTCACAATACTGTTGAATTACAAAGTAAATTATATGAAGAAAAAATTTTAGTTCCTAAAGTTGTTAAAAATTGTAATAATGAACTAATATCCATTTTTGTAAATGGCAAAAGTTATTTTCTGCAAGACTATATACAAGGATATATTAAAGAAAATAATGAAATCACAGCATTTGAAATTAGAGACATAGCCAAAAATTTGGCAATGCTTCATAAATGTTTGCGAAATCAATCAAATAAAATGTTTGAGTCAAGCTTTTTAAGTTATAAAACAATTGACATTTTAAGTTCAGAACTTAATAATCGAATTTCTCAAATAAATTATAATACACCAACTGAATATAAAAACGAATTAAATTTACATTATAATATAATTAATGACATTAAAAAAACGAATATTTTAAATAAGCATGAAGTACAGTTGATTCATGGGGATTTTACTCCTGATAATATAATATTGTTTGATTTTAAAGTAAGCGCTATTATTGATTTTGAATTATGTAGAATTAACACTAAATTACAAGATATAGGTCGCTTTATTTTATCTACATGTTTTAGTACTAATTTTTTTGACGGAATAAAACTAAAGGAATTTATATGTGGATATTCTTTAGTAGATAAAATTAACATAGATGATATAATAACAGCAATAAAATTTGTATGGATTAATGAAGTAAATCTTTGGATTCAAGAAAGATATTTCAGAAATCAAAATTCGGCAAAAGTTAATAGGTTTATATATGAAATTCAATGGATAAGTAATAATTGGTTTGATTTAGAATTGATAATTAGAAAGGTTGTTGCTGATGAATAAAATGATAAAATACGGAATAAATTTCATAATTTCCGATAACTACATAGATGATTTTAAAAAATATTTAGAAAAAAAACAATATGGCATTATATATAATATTAATTTTGAAAATAGCAGTTTATTGAATGTAATAGTAAAAAAATACAATTCAAATTATAATTTTATATGTAAAGACAAAAACTATAAAGATATTTTAAGTATTATTAAAGATGAAAAAATTTGTATTAAAATGTACACAGAAAAATTAAATATAGATCAATACAAAAGAGATCTTGCAAGATTAGAACATATAAAAAACAATGAATACAATAAAATTTTGAAATATTATAATAGCATTTTTCAAAGAAATTTTGATGTTAATAATGGATTAAATGATATTTATGAGTGGTATACTGGAGCTATTTATTTCAAAGATTATGAATGGGAAGAAATACAAAACAATAAAATAAAATCGTTATTCGAAACAAAGAAAAATAATAGTTATATTTATGCATTACCTTTGGATAATGGTATAATTTTAAGAGGACCAGATATCTACTATTATTTTTCATCCGATATTAGTAGATTTGAAAAACCTACCATTATAGAAATAAAAAAATGGTTTGACAATGTTTCAAAATATTTAAAATTAGTTTTAAACATTTTGGAGGATTATAGCATTAGCAACAATTATGATAAAAGATTACTATTGGCATTATTAGATAACATTAGAAATATTATTTTGCTTTTAACTAACTGTGAATTAATGAATTTGTATAAAGGGCAAGATTTTATTTATCATTCAACATACAACAATAATATTATAGAAGCTTATTTTGCTTTAATTAATGATTATCAGAGAGAAATCGAATATATTTGTTATCACAAAAATTGTGATGATAAAGCAATTAATGAAATATATTATATATATGAAACCGTCTTAAAAATGTTAAATAATACTTACCTAGTTGTTGAAAATATAAACGATGAATTTGTTTTGAGTAAATGTTTTAACCCGTTGAGAGAGATAGACAACTATTTCGAGAATTATATAGTTTGTGAATATATCGTTAATGAAAAAATCGGGAATTATAAAAATCAAAAAATTAATTTAATTGGAATATTATATGGAGGATTAGAGTTGCCATTTATTATAAAAAGGCTAACAGCTAATCAATCAACCATTGGTTTTTTGTTTCAGAACCATGGCATGTATCTTGATCGACAACAGAAAAATAGAGACTCAATTGTAGTTAAACTAATGGAATATGGTACAATAAATAAAATGAATGATACATACATAATTGATGATAATATGATGAGTGGCATTACTATGCAGTTTGCTTATAACCAATTGTATTTAAATGAATTTAATAATATTAAAGGAATACTTGTAGTAAGGCATCCTAATTTAAACAGAGTAGCACAATTAAAATATTTTGATACAGCTTTAAATTTATCCTTGGTTGATAAATATATATATGGAATGTTAACTGATACCCCATATACAAAAATAAAATCAGGTACGAATTATAATAATATGTTTGTTAATGAATTGAATATATTTTCAGTCATGACAGAAGTGTTTTTGAAAGCATTGTATTGTAATAATTCTTTTAAAAAAAATAGTCAAGTTGATATATTTTTAGGATATTCGGAGGGAAAAAATGATTAAATTTGATAATGAATATTATAAAAAAATTATAAAAAAATACAAATATGACGAAATTAAACCATTTTTAAATATTAATATGTTCGATGTTAAAAAAAATTGGATATGTTCTTATAATTTAGATGGTTTTATTAGTGGTATTAAAAGAAAAGAAAAATGTTTGATTATTATGGGGCTAGGTATTAATGGAATTCCACATTTAGGTACTGTTTCACAAATATTGAAGGCTATATATTTGCAAAAATGTGGATTTGAGGTTCAAATGATATTAGGAGATTTAGATGTTTATGGCGCTAGATCTACATCATTAGATAAAATTGATTGTTTATTATCAAAATATAAAAGATTTATAGTTTCTTTAGGCTTTGATGAAAAAAAAGGCAAAATTAGGAATCAATATGATGCTTTAGAAATTTTAAGAACCTCATTTATTTTATCAAGTGTTATAAGAGATCAAGATTTTGTGGAGATTGAGGAAGAGATAAATGAATTATATAAAACTGAACGCGTGTATCAAGGAATGGATTTTAATGTAAAACAAGCTATATCGTTAATGTTTGCAGATTTTATTCATCCTGGCTTTATGGATGAATATAAACATGTTATGATAATTAGTGGTATTGATGAGCATGGATATGTTTGGAAAGCTGACGAAATTAGAAAAAGGATGAATATTGATATGACTATCAGCGGTTTATATTCTAAAATGTTGAGGGGAATAAATGATTATCCAAAAATGAGCAAAAGTATTGTTAAATCAAATATAGACTTGTCAATTTCCAAAAATGATTTAAAAGAAATATTATTATTTGAACAATTCAATTATGATGATTATAATAACTCGTTTGTTTATCAATTAATGACTAATGTTTCGTTTTATGATGAAAATTATTTAAAGAAATTGAAAGAAGATTGTATAAATAAAAACGAAAAATGGACGGAAGATGTAAAAAAATATGTAGATGACTTATATAAAATATGTAATTTGTGGAGGTAAATATGAAAAATAAAATTAATATTGAAAATTGGGATCGAAAAAAACAATTTCTCTTCTTTTCTGGTTTTACAAATCCTTATGCTTCAGTTACTAGTGTTCTTAATGTTGATAAAATTGTTAGAATTGCTAAAAAAAATATGATTTCATTTTATGGAATAATGTCTTATGTAGTTTTGAAAACAATTAATGAAATCGAAGCTTTTAAATATGTGTTAGAAGAGAATAATATTTATAAATATGATAAAATTAATGCTTCATTTTCTACTTTAGATAGTACAAATGCTATAAAATTTAGCCGTACAGTTGATTATGTCTCTAATTTTAAGGACTTTATATTGCTTTTTCAACAGGCTAAAAGTGAAGCTGAAAATAGTACTAATATTCCTTATAAAAAAGACTTTAATAAATGTTATTTTACATGTTTACCTTGGATGAGATTTACAGCTATCGAGAATACAATGAATTATAAAAATCAAGATAGCATACCAAGAGTTTGCTGGGGAAAATATTTTCTTGAAAATAATCAATATATGATAGATTTATCTATTCAGTGTAACCATGCTTTTCAAGATGGCTATCATATGGGTTTGTTTTTTAATAATTTACAAGAAAATATAAATATGTTCGATTATGAATAGTAAGAAAATATTATGTATTGATTTAGATGATACGATAGCTTTAACATCTAATACAATAATAAAGTTTGCTGTTGATTTTGATAAAAAAGTTTTAAAAAGAAATGGAGAACTAAAAAATATAGATAATTGTAAAGATTACTATTATTTTGCTAAAATGTTAGGATGGAATAAAGAACAATTAACTCAATTTTTTGATAATTGCTATTTAAAATATTTAAAGGAAATAAGGGTAAAACCAGAGGCGAGTAGTGCATTAAAAAAAATAAAAGCTTTAGGAATATCAATTTATATTGTTACATCAAGGCGTGAAAAGGAAAATGGTAAAGTAACAAAAATCACGAAAAAATGGTTAAAACAAAATAATATAATTTATGATAAACTATTTATTAATGCTATAAACAAATGGAATATAATAAAGCAGGTAAAACCTTCCTATTTTTTAGATGACTCCTTTGAAAATTGTTTGAATGTTTCAAAAGTCAGTAAAAATACAGAAGTGATTTTAATGACTACAACATTTAATAAGAAAATTCAAAATGAGCAGTTTAGACAAATTAGTAATTTAAATGAATTATATGATATAATTGTGAGGAATGAAAATGAATAATTTAATAATAGATAGTCACAGTCATATTGGCAATGATTTTTTTCATGGTAAATCCACCATTGATGAATACATTGATTTTGCAAGACATAATGGTATTAATGTTGGAATCTTAATGCCTGTTCCTTTACCATGTTTGGACGATTCTAAATTTCCGTGTATGCATTGGAAATTTGATGGTACTAATATACATTATTTTGGTAACATTAATCCATATAGAGAAATAAATGAGAATTTAAATAAATTGTTAATTCAGAAAAGTAGTGAGGATTTGCAATTGTTATTTGTTCCATTATTTCATCCAGTTTTAGATGATATTGCACAATTTGAAAAAATGTTAATCAATGTTAATCCGGTTGCCATTAAAATTCATGGCATTGGTAGTGGTGTTGGACCAGAACATATAACTCAAGAATACATAAGATTATTTAAACAATATGAAATTCCTATTATTGTCCATACAGATTGTGATTTTGGAAATGGCAGTAGGTCTATGCAATATATTAGAAATATTAATAGAGCTAAATTATGGGCGGAATTTTTCGAAAAAAATAAAATAAAAGGGATATTAAATCACGGAGCATCTTTGGATATTGAAACATTAGAAATGGTTAATAACTCAGATTATTTGGTTGTTGCTTTGGGACCTGATAAGGTAGCTTGCCTAGATAATAATAGATTATTTTATGATTGCAATGGCGATTACCGGAGATATTTAGCATTTTTACAAAAACACCTAAATAAATCAAAACTAGTATACGATGCTGATTATAATTGGAATTTAATAAATGGTATAGAAGATTATGATTCAGTAAAGAGAGTAGAAGAGATATTTGAAGATAGGAAAATAATTCGAGATGTATTAGCAAATAATATACTTGAATTTAATCCTAGGATATTAACAAGAGTGAGGAGAAAATAATATGGTTTATTACATAGCACAATTATTTGGAACTTTTGGATTAATTGTAATGATATTAAGTTTGTTTCAAAAAAATAAAAATAAAATGTTAATTTTTATAATCTTCAATGGAATATTTTTTGGATGTCAATACCTATTATTAAAAGCTTATTCTGGTATGTTTTCCAATTTTTTTGGTATTTTAAGGACATATGTATGCAAAGAAAAAGAAAATAAAAAGAAATTAGAAAAATGGTATGTTTTAACATTTTTTATAATTGGTTATTTAATAATTGGTTATATTTCATTTGATGGTTATATTAGCTTATTGCCTATTGTAGCGGAATTAATATATGTATTAACATTATGGCAAAAATCTGTAAAAAGGATTCGTTGTGGTACATTAGCTATGGTAATATTATGGTTAGTATATGATATAATTGTAAAAGCATATCCTTCAATGCTAACTGATATTATTGTAATAATTTCCACATTGATGGCAATATATGTTAATGATATAAAAAAGAAAGGAATTGATAAAAATGAAAAATACAGTTGAACTTATGACAGATAGATTACATTTAAGAAAGATAAAATCTGACGATTATAAAGAGATTTTTGAATGTTGGACTAGTAATCCTGAAGTATGTAAATTTGTTACTTGGGATGTTCATAAAACAAATACTGAAACAAAGGAAATAGTTGATTTGTGGATAAATGAATATGCAAATGATTATACTTTTAGGTGGCTTGTTACTCTCAAAAATACGGAAGAAATTATTGGTATGATTGATGTAATTAATAAAAATATTCAATATATGACTGCAGAAATTGGTTATTGTTATGGCCAAAAATATTGGGGGAAAGGATATGCTACTGAAGCGTTAACTAAAGTAATTGATTTTTTACATTCTGTAGGTTTTGCTACAGTTTATGCTGAACATTTTAAGTCTAATATAGCAAGCGGAAAAGTAATGGAAAAAGCTGGAATGCAATATGAAGCTACTTTAAGATCTAGAGTTATAAATAAATTTGGAAAACGTGAAGATGTATGTGTTTATTCTTCAGTAATTGATTTTGATATAATAAAAAACGAAAATAAAACATATTGACATAAGCAAAATAATATGTTAGTATAATTAAAAAAATTTGAGGGGGGCATTTATATGTTCGATGAAAAAGAAACTTTAAAATTTATATTAAATGGCGCAGATAATATAAATGATGTAGATGTATTAGCAGAGAAAATTAGAGAGGTCAATAATTCTGGAAGATATTTGCGAATTAAATTTGGGATGGATCCATCAGCGCCGGATATTCATTTAGGTCATGCTGTTGCTTTAAGAAAACTTAGACAATTACAAGAATTAGGCCATACAGCTGTTGTAATAATTGGAGATTTCACAGGTGCGATTGGAGATCCATCTGGTAAATCTAAAACAAGAAATCAATTAACAGTTGAGCAAGTTAGATTTAATGCACAGACATATCTAGACCAAATATTCAAAATATTAGATTTAGACAAAACAGAGTTGCATTATAATAGTGAGTGGTTTAATAAAATGAGTTTTAAAGATGTAATTAATTTATGCAGTAAAACAACAGTGGCTAGAATGTTAGAACGAGACGATTTTAATAACAGGATGAATAATCACAAACCAATTGCTATCCATGAATTTTTCTATCCTTTAATGCAGGCATATGATTCAGTGGTGGTAAAAGCAGACTTGGAAATGGGAGGAACAGACCAAACATTTAATATTTTAATGGGAAGAACAATTCAAAAAGATTATGGTATTTCTCAACAAGTTCCGATTTTTGTACCATTATTAGTTGGTATAGATGGTAAAGAAAAAATGAGCAAATCTTTGGGAAATTATATTGGTATTAATGAAGATGCAAAAACAATGTATATAAAAATTATGAAGATACCTGATGATTTAATTATTACATATTATCAATTAACAACTGATATCCATCCGGATAAAATTGAAGTAATAAAAAAATTGCTTGAAAGTAATAAAATAAATCCTCGAGACATAAAAATGCATTTAGCTAGGAGTATTATTTCATTGTATCATTCGAGTTTAGAAGTCGAAGAAGCTGAAAAAAATTTTAAAGTGATTTTCCAAAAGAAAAATGCTGATATTGATATACCAACAATATTATACGACCCTTCATTAGTTGATGAAAATGGGGAGTACTCTCTCGTAGACTGTCTTTTTTCTACAGGAAAATATAAATCTAAAAGCGAGATCAGAAGATTAATTTTGCAAGGGGCGGTTAAAATTAATGGTGAAAAAAATAAAGAAATATTCATAAAATTGTATGAAGGATTAATTATTCAAGTTGGAAAAAGTAGTATATTTAAATTAATGCCTTTGAGCAAACAATTAGATAATAATAATTCTTTAACTAGAAGACTTGATTTTAACAAATAAATGTTGTAAACTAATTATAGTAATAAATGTTGATTAATGTTATAGTAAATTATATTATGTATATTATAGAGAGTTTATGGTTGGTGAAAATAAACATATAATATAATTGAATTACCCATTATGAGTTTATAGGTGGTTACTTTATAGCCAAATAAAGTGTATGAATTTTTATTCATAAAATAAGGTGGTACCGCGGATTAATTCGTCCTTATAGGAAGAATTAACTGCGGTTTTTATTTTAAAGGAGGAGAGAATTTTAATGAATAAGAAAGAAAAAATTGATTTGGTTTTGAGGAGAACTGTTGAGGTTTATAATAAAGATACTTTATTAGAAAAATTAAACAGTGGTAGAAAGTTGGTAGTAAAATTAGGAGCGGATCCCTCAAGACCTGATTTGCATTTAGGACATACTGTCCCTTTAAGGGCTTTAAAAATATTACAAGAATTAGGTCATGAAATAGTCTTTGTTATTGGAGATTTTACTGCTATGATAGGGGACCCATCAGGAAGATCTAAAACAAGACCGGCATTATCTTTTGAAGAAACTAAAAAGAATGGTGAAACTTATTTTAAACAAGTTTCTAAAATATTAGACCCATCAAAAATAAGAATTGTTTATAATTCTGAATGGTTAGGCAAGATGACATTTGAAGATGTGGTTAAATTATGTGGAAAATATACAGTGGCCAGAATTCTTGAAAGAGACGATTTTAGTACAAGATTTAAAAATAATATTCCTATTGGAATACATGAATTTTTATATCCTTTAATGCAAGGTTATGATAGTGTTGCTTTACATGCTGATATTGAAATTGGTGGTACTGATCAAACATTTAATTTATTAGTAGGAAGAGAATTACAAAAAGATTATGGCCAAGAACCTCAAGATGTAATGTGTTTCCCTTTACTTGTAGGTATAGATGGTAAAGAAAAAATGAGCAAATCATTAGGTAATTATATTGGTATAGATGAATCTCCAGAAATAATGTTTGAAAAATCTATGAGAATACCTGATGATGTATTGTTTGATTATTTTAGATTAACAACTGATATGGATTTAGATAAAGTAAAAGTTGAAATGGAAAAAGATATAGTTGAAGCTCATAAAATTTATGCTAGAGAAATTATTAAAATGTATCATGGCGAAGAATTTATTGAATATGCTGAAGAAAGATATGCAACTGTTGCAAAAGGTGGTGTACCAGAAAACATTGATGTCTATGAACTAAATAAGAGTTCTATAGATAATGGAATTCTAATAACAGATTTATTAGTTAAATCAGGTATTGTTCCATCAAAATCTGAAGGCAAGAGAATGATTGAACAAAATGGAATAAGCATAAATGGTATTAAAGAAACTAATTCTTCTAAAATGATTACTATTAACGATTTTGTAGATAATGAAATAATTATTCAGAAGGGTAAAAAAAGTTTTAAGAAAGTAGTATTAATTTAATTAAAGAAATAGCCATATTCTATCTTGGCTATTTTTAGTGTTATTGTTACAATATTATATAAAAAGTGTCTTAATTTTGTTTAATTGATATGCTATAATATTTGTAGTTAGTTGATTTAAATATTAAAGGAAAGAATTAAATATGAGAATATCAAGTCGAGCTATTATTTTTAAAGATAACAAAGTTGTATTAATTTATCGTAAGAGGGATTATCAAGAATATTTTGTTTTTCCAGGTGGAAAAGTAGAAGATGGCGAAACAAACGAGGAATGTGTAATTCGTGAATGTAAAGAAGAACTCGGTATAGATATTAAACCAATAAAGTATATTTATGAAGTGAAAGGCCCAGATTTTATTCAACATTTCTTTTTATGCGAATGGATATCAGGAGTATTAGGTACTGGAGATAAAGAAGAATATGATGTTAATCGTCAAGGGGGAGTACAAATTCCTATGCTTATAGATATAGAGTCATTAAAAAAACTTAATATTGTTTCTCCAGAAATAATAGCCGAGTTATGTATTGATATAAATAAGTTTGGTTTAAATTTAGATGATAATGTTAAAACAATTATCGAAAAGTAATTATTTCTTTGATGTAATATAATTATTTATAAGATTGGAGTTGGTAATATGTATCAGATTGAAAAAGAAGTGAAAATATTAAATGTTGATGTTCAAAAAGTAAAAGAAAAATTAGAATTAAATGGAATTAAATTAAAGGGAAAATATATTCAAGATATTTATACCTTTGACATTCCTACTGTAGACATTTTATATAAGAGGTATGTTGATGATATGATTTCTAAAAACGATAGTAGAGGTTTTAGAAAATTAATATTAGAAGTTAGACCTTGTTTTGATAAAGAAGATTTAAAAAAAATTAATATGGTGTTAGATACTAAAGACGTTATTGAATTTATAGATAATGATATGAGTGATTTAAATCGTTTGAAGTCTGATGAACTAATTAAAGTTATGGAGAAAGCTGAAAATAATTTCAGTAAATGGATAAGGCTTAGAAAAACTGGGGATGAAACAACTCTTACTATCAAATGTATTGTTAATAGCAAAGGAGAATACGAACTAGATGCTGTAAAAGAATTGGAGTTTAATGTCCCTAGTTTAGATAAGGGTAAACAATTTTTAGCTGATTTAGGCTATTTTCCAGCAAGACATCAAATAAAAATGAGATTGGTGTATAATTATAAAAATGCCGAAATTGTAATTGATAAGTGGCCAAAATTAAATCCTTATATTGAGATTGAAGCACCAACTAAAGAAGATATAGAAGAAGCAATTTTAATGCTTGGTTATCAAATTGATGATGCAATTGTTATTAATACTGATGATGTTTATAGTAAAATAGGAATAGATATTTATTCAAAAGAATATAGCAATTTATCTTTTAGTGATGAAGAAACTACACAAGTAAAAGAATATATGAGTTAAAATATTAATTTAATTATTTTTTCTTAACTTTTTCAATCTTTATAGTATAACCAATTGGAGCAAGTATCTTAAGTAAACTAAGTATACTTGGAGATGAATAGCCGGTCTCTATCCTGGCTATTTTTTCTCGTGGGACATTAGAGTATTTAGAAAATAATTCTTGAGTTAAATTGTTTTCTTTTCTTAGTTGAATAAATTCTTTAATAAATATTTCATTTAATTCATTAGCATCATACATAGTTTCAATATAATTTTTATCATAGTCCATTTGTATCACCTGACAATATTGTATCACATTTGATACAAAAATGTTGCTATTTTTTGGAAAATATATTATAATAATGACGAATTTTATATGTGAAAGGGGATAATTATGAAAAATTATGGACTATTAAAGTTTAAAGATGTAGATGTAAATAATTTTACTTCAGATATTGGAATGGATATTAGAAAAGCTATTAATCCAGTATTAAGACGAATTTTAAGAGTAGCTGTAAAAGGGGATGTAATAGTAGAAAGATACCCCAAATTAGAAAAAAATAAACCATATGTATTTGTTTCTACTCATAGGTTTGTAGAAGATACAATAACAAATTTATCAGTTATAGATAGAAATGCATATGTATTATTTGGAACTACAGATCAACTTGAAAATAATAAACAAGTTTATGCCGCTTGGTTAAATGGTTTTATTTATGTTAATAGAGAAGATACTAAAAGTAGACATGATGCTATACCTAAAATGAAGAGAGTTTTGGCTAATGGTAATAGTGTTTTCTTGTTTCCAGAAGGAGGATTTAATAACTCTGAAAATTTGCTTTGTCAAAGACTGTTTTCAAGCCCATATATTTTAGCTAGAGACATGGGAGTAGAAGTTGTTCCAATTGCCCCATTCTATGAATTTGGTAGTGATAAAATTTATGTAACTGTTGGAGACCCAATTGATTTAGGTAAATTTGAAAATAAAGAAATTGCATTAGATTATTTAAGAGATGTTTTAGCAACAATGGTATATGCTAATCTTGTGAATCATTCTACTGAAATTATTAGAGAAAATTTAAGTGAAGATCCAAGAATGGATTATATGGAAGAAAGAAGGGCAGAATACTTAAAAAATAAATGGACTAGAGATGTTTGGGATGAAGAATTAATCCAATACCGTAATGCTGCAGAAAAAGAATATCTTGCGGTAAAAGAAAGTATGGATAATATAAAAATAACTCCCCAAAATGCCGGAATTATGGGACCAATTTTAGTTAGAAGACAAGAAGATAAAAAATACGATTTTAAAGATTATATGCATAAAACTTGGAATAAATAGTAGAAAAATACGATTATTATTTAGAATTTATTTAAATAATAATCTTTTTTTTTGGTTCAGGCTATGTTATAATTTAAATATATGATAGGATTAGAGGTGCAATGATGTCGTTAGAGTTTGAATTACCTTTATTTTCTTTTATATTTATTGCTTTGCTTACAGCAGTATATTTTATTAAAAAGAAAGTGCCTTTAGTAGAAAATAAAATGTATGGGGCAATATTAATAGCAGCTTTAATTGCAGCAGCAGTTGATACATTTGTCCATTTGGTAAGTGCATATAATACTTTAGATGCTTTAAACAGTGACTATTATTTAGTAATTGATTATTGTAATAAATTAATTTCCACGATGTTTGTAGTAATATTTTCTTGCTTACTTTCTTATACATTGTTAATATCATATAAAAAAATTCTGAAAAATTATAAAAAATTATTTATTTGTATAATGGGATTTACTATAATGTTTTATGTAGCAACATGCTTCACAACTGTAGAAATAATTGAAGTTGGTTCTGTGCGTAATGTTGTTGGTTCAACTATAACTATGGGTTATGCCGTAGTAGCTTTATTAATTGCAACAAATATCATATTTACAATTATAAACTTTAAAAAGGGAGATAAAAGATATTACGCAATTTTTATAATACTAATTATGTTAATTGTTTTATATATTTTATCACTTATTTTTAAAGGATTAATCATCTATGATGTTATTATGGCACTTCTTTGTTACATAATGTACTTTACTATTGAAGATCCTGATATAAAAATGATTGAACAGCTAAATATTGCAAGAGACACAGCTGAAAAAGCAAATGAAGCAAAAACGGACTTTTTATCTAATATGTCTCATGAAATAAGAACACCTCTAAATGCTATTGTGGGATTTTCTAATCTATTATTAGAAGATAAGACTATTCCTGATTCTGCTAAAGAAGAAGTTAAAGATATAGTGATGTCTGCCGATAACTTACTAGAAATAGTTAATGGAATTTTGGATATTTCAAAAATTGAAGCAAATAAATTAGAAATAGTTAATACGGAGTATGTTTTTTCGAAAATGTGTGATGAATTAGTTGCTTTGTCTATTGGTAGACTTGGTGATAAACCAATTGAGTTTAAAACCAATTTTGATCCATCAATACCTAAAGTTTTATATGGTGATGTAAGTAGGATCAAACAAATATGTGTAAATATATTAACCAATGCTATTAAATACACTAAAGAAGGATGGATTGAATTTAAAATAAGTGGTGTTATTAAAAATAATGTTTGTAGATTAATAATATCAGTTGAAGATACAGGTATAGGAATCAAAAAAGAAAATATTGATAAGTTATTTAATAAATTTGAACGACTTGATTTAGAAGACAATATAACTATTGAAGGAACGGGATTAGGTTTAGCTATTACTAAAAAGTTAGTAGAACTTATGAATGGAAAAATAGTTGTCCAAAGTGTTTTTGGTAAGGGTTCGAAATTTACCGTTAGTATTGATCAAAGGGTAGTAAATAATCCAACGATTAAGCTAGAGGAAGCTGAAGAGCCAGCAGAAAAAATTGTTGCTCATAATAAAAAAGTGTTACTGGTTGATGATAATAAAATTAATTTAAAAGTAGCTGAGAGATTGCTTGAATCATACGGAATTGACACTGAAAGTGTCGAAAGTGGAGCTGCGGCTTTAGAAAAGATTCAAAATGGCGAAAAATATGATATGATATTATTAGATGATATGATGCCTAAAATGAGTGGGGTAGAAACACTTAAAAAACTAAAAGAAATTCCAGGCTTTAAAATCATCACAATTGCTCTAACTGCCAATGCCCTAACGGGAATGCGCGAAAAATATTTACAGGATGGTTTTGATGATTACCTAGCAAAACCAATTAATAAAGATGAGTTAAATAAAATAATTAATAAATATTTAAATGATTAAGGAGGATATTCATGAAAGATGTAAATTTATTAATTGAAAATGGAGCTAATGTTAAGAAAGCTTTAGAGTTATTCGGAGATATGGAAACTTATGATGATACTTTAAGCACTTTTTTAAGTGAAGTACCAGATAAGTTACAAAAAATTAAAAACTACAAAGAAGTTGGAGATATGGCTAATTATGCAATTCAAGTGCACTCACTAAAGAGTGATGCCCGTTATTTTGGCTTTGAAAAACTTGCAGAACTTGCTTATGACCATGAACTTAAGAGTAAAGCAAATGATATGTATTATGTTACAGAACATTTTGATGAATTAATGACTGAGGCCAACAGAATAGTAAATTTAGTTAAAAAATATATGGGTGTTGGGGGAGTAACTGAAGAAGAGTACCAAAAACCAACTAATCATGATAAAGCAATACTTGTTGTTGATGATTCAAATATAATTAGAAACTTTATTTTAAAAATATTTAAAGATGATTTTGAAGTAATTGTAGCAAATGATGGTAAGGAAGCCCTAGATATTATTAATGATCCAGAAAAGAATACTAAAATTAAAGCTATGCTACTTGATTTAAATATGCCAAATGTAAATGGTTTTGAAGTCCTTGATTATTTTAAAAACAATGATTTATTTACCAAATACCCAACAAGTATAATTACGGGTGTTGATGATAAAGAATCAATTGAAAAAGCTTATAAATATCCAATTGTTGATATTTTACTTAAACCATTTAACGAAAGAGATGTTAAAAAAATATTAGAAAAAACTCTAAATAATATTATGTAATATGAAAGATTTATTAAAAATTTTAGATATTAAGTATGCTAGTGTTACCCATAAACCAGTATATACTTCTAAAGAAGCCGAGTTTATTAAAGAAAAAATAAATGGTATTGGTTGTAAAAATTTATTTTTAAAAGACAATTTAGGTAAATACTATTTATATGTATTTGAAGATACAAAAAAAGCTAATATCAAAGCATTAGAAAAGTTTTTAGGAGTTAAAAAATTACATTTTGGAAGTAGTGAAGAATTAGAAAACATTTTAAAATTAATCCCTGGTGGAGTAACACCTCTAGGTATTATTAATGATTCTAAAACTCAAGTTACTGTTATTATAGATAATGGTTTAGTTAAGCAAAAAATGCTTATGCATATGGATACTAATACAACAACTATATCAATAAATTATAGTGATTTAATCAAATATATTACATATTTAAAACATGAATATAAAATATTTAAAGGAGATAACAATGAATAGATATAAATCCGGAAAAATTGCTAGTATATTAGGTATACTTGGCAATCTTTTTTTACTTATTATTAAAGGTATTGTGGGCATAATTACTAATAGTCAAGCAATGATTGCTGATAGTATAAATAGCGCTAGTGATATAATCTCATCAATATTAACTTTTGTTGGTAATAAAATAGCTAGTAAACCTAGAGATGAAGATCATCATTTAGGTCATGGGAAAGCTGAATACATATATTCAATGCTTATAAGTATCTTAATTATTCTCGTGGCTATAACAGTATTTAAAGATTCTTTAGTATCTTTATTTGATCCAAGTGCTTTTAATTTTTCTATTTGGTATATAATTGTTTGTATTATTACGATATTAGTTAAATTAGGATTATTTTTGTATACTAATAAGGTTGCTAAAGTGTATAATAATTTATTAATACTAGCTAATTCTAAAGATCATCGTAATGATATGATAGTAACTTTTTTTACCCTCTTATCAGGAATACTCATGTATTATGAAATTAATTTTGTAGATAGTATTGTAGGTATAGGTATTTCAATATTTATATTAATTACAGGTATTAAAATATTTATAGATAGTTATGATGTCTTAATGGATAAAGCGATGAATGAAGATACTAAAAAGGAAGTTATGGATATAATAAAAAAATATAAAGAAGTAAAAAAGATTCAACATTTTAATGCAACACCAGTTGGTTATTTATATCAAGTGTCATTTACTATATTTGTTGATGGCAATTTAAGTACTTTTGAATCTCACGATATTGCCAACAAACTAGAAGAAGAAATAAGTGCCCTAGATGATATATATGTTACAATTATTCATGTTAATCCGATTTAATACTTGTTATTTTTGGTGATTGTGTTAAAATAAAGAAGAAGTATGGTGATATAAATGGATAGAAGACAAAAAAGTTTTGTGATTGTAATTTTAATAATATTTGTTATTTTAGTATTATTAGGAACAATTTTATTAATAAATAAAAATAGGGAATTTAATGATTTTGTAGATTCTATAAAAACTGATTTATATAATACTTATATAGTTAAGGTTGAATATAGTGATACAACTAATGAAGATGGCGAAGTAGAAAATGGGAAAATTGTGTTTATAACAAATGAAGAAGTAGTTGATGATTTAGTAGATATATTTCATGATGCGAAAATAGATAATTATAATAATTTAGAAGAAAATGCAGATTTAGGTTATACATTAGAATTTTTAGATAATGATAATGAAGTTATATTAAAAGTAGATAATGCGGTATTAACTTATCAAGATGAGACTTTAAAAGTAACGTATGATCAAGATGATGTGGCTGATTTAATTAAAAGTGTAGAATAATTAAATCTTTTGAATTAGTAAGAAAAATATGATAATATAGTTTTCGTTTGAGGTGCAATATAATGCTTACAGATTTATTAGAGAAAGCAATAATTATAAAGACGTTATATCAAAAATTAGAATATTTAGATAAAATAGGACAAAAGAATAGTTTAGAATATAAAATGGTAGTAGATGAATTAATTAGACAAAGAAAAATGGAAGAAGATTTAATAACTTATAATTCTATTTATTCTAAACAAATATTAGATTTGATTGCTGAATTAAAAGAAAAATATTCTTTTTTTGAAACGGAATTAAAAATAGTTCCAAATAATTTAGAAATAGAAAAACAAGCAGCTATAAGAGTAATGAATGAATTAATTGTTGCTAATTTGCTGTTTTTAAATAATTATTATGAATCTTTAAAAAATTGGTTGTTAGTAGATGAATTAATGTATTTATTAAGTATTGCTTATGAAGATGGATTTAATGATATGGTATATAATATCAGTTATTTAGTTCCTAGTATTGAAGATGTTTTACTTAAAAATAATTTTGAGATTAGAAAAGTGATATTAAAATTTAGTGAGAGAGTAAAAGATTTTTATAATGTTCATAATAAATATCATGTAATGTATAAAGATCAATTATTAAGTGAAAGATTTATAACAATAGTAAAGTTTGTAATTAATCAAAGTGATGAAGAAATAAATGCTAAAATAGAATATTATAATTTTATTAAGTATTTACTTCAAAGTATAATAACACTAGCTAGTGATACAACTCGATTAGAATTAAAATCATTGGTTAGTAAATATTTATTTAAAAGCAAATGTAGTAATAAGGCAAGTGAAATATTAGAAAGTGTAATAAATAGTAATGATTTAAGGCGTAACTTATAAATAAGTTGCTTTTTTTGACATTAATTTAACAAAAAAATAAGGCTTTTATTGTCAATTAAAATTAATTTTGTTAAAATTATTATAGAAGGATGTGAATTTATGTTTATTGGAGAAGAACCTATTCATATTAAAGTTGATAATAAGGAGGATATTGCTTCACTGGTATTAATGCCTGGAGATCCTTTGCGAGCTAAATATATTGCTGAAAATTTTTTGGATGATGCCAAACTTGTGACAAGTGTTCGTAATATGCTTGGGTATACTGGTACTTATAATGGGATTAAGGTAACAGTTATGGGGAGTGGTATGGGTATGCCAAGTATGAGTATTTATGCTTTTGAATTAATCCATTTCTTTGGTGTTAAAAAAATTATTCGTATTGGAACTTGTGGGGCAGTAAGTCCTAAGGCAGGGGTTGGAGAAATTTTATTAAGTGATAAAGTTTATAGTGAATCAAATTTTGCTTATACTTATAATGATTATAAAGAACATGTAGTTGTAGCTAGTAAAGATTTAAATGAAACAATTAAAAAGACTGCGGAAGAACTAGGAATGAGCGATAAAATTCATGAAGGAATGTTAACTACTATGGATGTTTATGGCCCTTATATTGATTATGATCGAGTTTTAAATAGAATACCTAAAGAATATGAAATTTTAGGAGAAGAAATGGAAGCTTTTGCTTTAATTCATGTTGCAAATAGTTTAAATGTTGCTGCAACTGCTATGGCTACCGTTGCTGATTCAAAATTTTCGAATACTGTAATGAGTATTGAAGATAGACAAAATAGATTAAATGATATGATAAAATTAGCTTTAATAGCAATAATAAAATAAAAAAGGTTGTGATTTAATTGGAAAGTATAAATGAAGTTATATTTCGAGCTTATGACATAAGAGGAGTATATCCCAGTGAAATAAATGAACAAACGGCTTATACAATTGGTAGAAGTTATGGCTCATATTTGCAAGAGAAGTATAATAAAAATACTTGTATAGTTTCTCATGATAATAGGCTTTCCAGTGAGACTTTATCCCAAAACTTGATTAAAGGTATAACCTCTAGTGGGTGTAATATTATTAATTATAATTTAACGACTACACCAATGAATTATTATGGACGCTATCTAAATCAAATGCCAGGAATTATGGTAACCGCTTCTCATAATCCTCCGAGTGATAATGGTTTTAAATTTTCTTTTGATGGAATGATTAATGCTCGTGGTGAGATGATTGAAGATTTTAAAAACTATACCCTTGCTGGTAATTTTAAAAGTGGCACGGGGAGTATTAGTAATTCAAATATTACTGATAAATATATTGAATATTTAAAATATTCAATTAAATATGGTAAGAATAAAAGAAAAATAGTAATCGATCCCGGCAATGGAGCAACAGCATTATTGGTGCGTAAAGTTTTTGATTCGACATTTTGTCATCCAATTTATATCAATGATATCATGGATGGTAATTTTCCGGCGCATCATCCTGATCCAGCAGTTAGAGAAAATATGGTACAGTTACAAAAAGCTGTAAAAGATAATAAAGCGGATTTTGGTGTTGCTTATGATGGGGATGGCGATAGAATTGGAGTAGTTATGGATACCGGAGAAATTCTACCTATTGAATATCTTATGATAATTTTCATTAAAGATATGTTTGCAAGTGTTGCTAAGAAAAGTTTTCTATTTGACATAAAATGTTCTAAAAGCATTGATGATTATATTCGTATGCTTGGAGGTAACCCTGTAATGTGGCGAACTGGGGCTAGTTATACGCAATATAAAGTTCACAGCGATGATTTGCCATTCGGCGGAGAATATTCAGGACACCTTTATTTTCGAGACCGGGATGCTGATTGTGGTAGTGCTATTTATGCCACCCTTAGACTTCTAGAAATTATGAGTAAAACTAATGAAAAAATGAGTAAAATTGTCAAAGATTTTCCAAAGTATTATGCAACTGATGAGATAAAAATACCGGTTAGTGATGATATGAAATTTAGAGTTGTTGAAAAAGTTAGGGAATATGCTAAAAGTATGAATTATCCAATTAATGATATTGATGGAGTAAGAGTAACTTATACTAATGGTTGGGCTTTAGTTAGAGCAAGTAATACAGGACCAAATGTAACATTTAGAGGAGAAGCTACTAGTGAAGTTGGGGTTAAGGCTTTAGAAAATATTTATATTCCTCTAATACAAAAAAATAGTGAAAATATCGATACTTTGTGATACAATTAAGTCATAGGGAGGTATCATGAAAAAGTCAATATTAGAAATTGGGATAAGTATATTATTAATAGTTACAACATTTGCTATAATGAATTATCCAATTAATATTACAACTTTAGAATTTTGGTTATTTATAATGCTTGCATTTTTTGAATCTGTAGTTGTAATACTTATAAGTAGATTAATTAAAAGAAACAAGAAAAAAAAGAAAATTGATAAGAAATATTTAGAACATGCTAATCAAACTAAATTAATTATTATATTTAGTTTAAGTATTGTTTTGGTTGTTGTTTTAAGTATTGTGAGAAATATTTTAGTAGATGTATATGATGCTAAAAATATCTATCCAAAGAGCCGTGAAGAGTTAGAATATAATATTGTAAGTGATGAAAAAAAAGTATCTATACCAATACCTAGTTATTCTGTTTATCTTGGAACTAGTTGGGGAGAATTAATGCAATTTCAAAGTCCTAAAAATTCTAATCAATTAAAAAGCGAAATTGAAGATATTTTAAATAGTGATGAATTTATAAAATATGAAACAGAATTTGGAGATTATTACTATAATAGTGAATATGATTATACTATAACTGGTTATGATGTATTTGAAGGTTTAGCTATAAATAGTTTTAATTATGTATTTTGTAATGGTAATTGTGTTGAATAGCAAAAAAATGTTGACTAAACTAATATAAAATATTATAATTAATACAAGTTTTGAAAAAAACGAAGAACGAGACATGTGTATTTGGGATTTATTTAGAGAGTTCTTGTTAGGTGAAAGTAGAATATAATTGAACAAATACAAATCACTCGGGAGTTAAATAACTGAAAAATAGTAAGTTATTTCGTTAATCGCGTTAAGATAATTAAGTTAATTTAAGGGATGGTACCGTGCTATAAGCACTCCTTTTGGTATCATCCCTTTTTTAGGGAGGAAATTATGGAAAAGTTTAAAAGTTTAAGTAAAGAACCAGTCGATCAAGTTGAAGGAAAAATTTTAGATCGTTGGTTAAAAGATGATTTATTACAAAAATGTATTGATGAAAGGAAAGATGCCCCATATTTTGTGTTTTATGATGGGCCTGCAACTGCTAATGGACATCCCGGACTTCATCATTTGGTGGCGAAATTTTTGAAAGATACTATTTGTAAATATAAATCTATGCAAGGATATAAAGTTATTCGTAAAGTAGGATGGGATACTCATGGACTGCCAGTTGAATTACAAGTAGAAAAAGAATTAGGCTTTACGGATAAAAAAGATATCGAACGTTATGGTATTAAAGAATTTAATGAAAAATGTCGCGAATCAGTAATGCGTAATGAAAAAACATTTACGGATTTAACTAATAAAATGGGACAATTAATCGATATTAAACATCCTTATGTAACTTATAAAAATGATTATATTGAAACAGAATGGTGGATTTTAAAGAAATTTTGGGAAGAAGGATTATTTTATGAAGGCTCTAAAATACTACCTTATTGTCCAAGATGCGGAACAGGACTTGCTAGTCATGAAGTAGCTTTAGGTTATCAAGAAGATCCAGTTGATACTGTAATTGTGCCAATGAAGAAGTCTGATGAAGATGTATATTTTTTAGTTTGGACAACAACTCCATGGACTCTTTTTGCTAATGTTGGTTTATGTGTTAATCCGGATTATGAATATTCCCTTGTTGAAAGTAAAGGCTATAAATTTATTTTAGCTTCATCTTTAGTAAAAAAAGTTTTGGGGGATGATGCTAAAACCTTAAAAACATTTAAGGGTAGTGATATGGAATATTGGGAATATGATAGATTAATTGATGGCCCAAAACTAAATAAAAAAGCATTCTTTGTTACAGTAGATCCATATGTTACTGATGAAGATGGTACAGGAATAGTACACATGGCGGGGGCTTTTGGTGAAGATGATGCTAGAGTTTGTCGTAAATATAATTTGCCATATTATAATCCTGTTGGGGATGATGGAAAATTTATGGAAGGCCCATGGCGGGGAATGCTAGTATTTGATGCTAGTGATGAGGTAATTAAATATTTAAAAGAAAATGATAAATTATTTAAAAAACAAAGAATTACACATAATTATCCACATTGTTGGAGATGTAATAGTCCATTAATTTATTATTCTAAACCAAGTTATTATCTAGAAATTACGAAAATTAAAGATAAGATTGTAGCTAATAATAAAACTGTCAATTGGTATCCGGCGTATGTTGGAGAAAAACGTTTTGGTAATTGGCTAGAAAATTTGAAAGACTGGGCAATTTCCAGATCACGTTATTGGGGAACTCCACTTCCTTATTGGATTTGTAGCTGTGGACATTCTGAAATGATTGGTTCAAGAAAAGAATTAGTAGAAAAGGCAATTGAAGATATCGATGAATCAATTGAATTACATCGTCCTTATGTTGATGATGTACACTTAAGATGTCCGGAATGTGGAGGAGAAATGACTCGTTGCAAAGATGTAATCGACTGTTGGTTTGACTCTGGTTCAATGCCTTTTGCTCAATATCATTATCCATTTGAAAACAATGATATATTTGAAACTCAATTTCCAGCAGACTTTATTTGTGAAGGAATTGATCAAACTCGTGGTTGGTTTTATTCTTTAATAGTTATTTCAACATTTGTTAAAGGAGTATCGCCATTTAAAAATGTATTAGTAAATGATTTATTACTTGATGCGGAAGGCAAAAAAATGAGCAAATCTAAAGGTAATATTGTTGAACCATTTACAACAATCAAAGAATATGGGGCAGATACTGTTAGATTTTACCTTCCATATGTTTCACCAGTATGGGTGCCACTTAAGTTTGATATTAATGGTTTAAAAGAAGTACATTCTAAATTCTTTAATCCTTTAAGAAACACCTATAATTTCTTTACAATGTATGCTAATATTGATAATATCGATATAAGTAAGTGTAATATTCCAGTAGAAGATCGGGATGAGATCGATCGGTGGTTAATTAGTAAATACAATAAATTGCTTAAATATGTAACTGAATCTTATGATGAATATGATTTAAATAAAGTAGTTAGAGCCCTAACAGATTTTGTATCTGATGAACTATCTAATTGGTATATCAGAAGAAATAGAGATCGTTTCTGGGGATCTGATTTAAATGATTCGAAAAAATCAGTATACATTACTACTTATGAAGTATTGGTAGGATTATCACAAATGATGGCTCCAGTTGTACCATTCTTATCTGAAGAAATTTATACTAATTTAACCCATGAATATTCTGTTCATACATCTGATTTTCCTAAATATAATGAAGTTTATATTGATGAATTATTAGAAGAAAAAATGGATAAAGTAAGAGATTTAATTAGTATTGGTAGATATGTTCGAGAAGAAAATAAAATTAGAGTTCGCCAACCACTGGAAGAAATATTACTTGATGGTAAAAATGAACTATTAATTGGAGAATTAACAGATTTGATTAAAGAAGAATTAAATGTTAAAAAAGTAACATTTATAGATGACACTTCAGAATTTATGAACTTTACTGTTAAACCAAACTTCAAGGAAGTAGGTAAAACTTTAGGAAAAGACTTAAAAGAATTCCAAGAAAAATTACTTGAATTAACTGTACAAGATGTTAATAAACTTCGGAAAAATGAAATTGTTACTATTGAAGTTGCTAGTAAACCTTTAGAAGTTACATCAACAATGGTTGATATTAGAATTGAAGCTAAAACTGGTTTTAATGTTGGTATGGAAAATAATGAATATGTTATTTTAAATACGCAATTAAATGAAGAATTAATTAATGAAGGAGTTGCCAGAGAAATTGTATCAAAAGTTCAAACAATGCGAAAGAGTGCTAATCTAGAATTAACTGATAGAATAGTTATTGAATATAGTGCTAGTGATAAAGTTAAAACTGCAGTAAAAGATTTTGCAGAATATATAAAGAAAGAAACTTTAGCTAATGATATTTTAGATAGTGCTACTCAAGGTGAAGAATTTAATATAAATGAAGAAAAAGTATTAATTGCTATTTTGAAGAAATAATTAGGGTGCCATAGGCACCTTTTTAAGGAGTGATTTTGTGTATAGTATATTATTAAGTAAAGTTGAATATTCTTATCATTTAATAAAAGATAGATTAAAAGAAATAATTAAAAGTGATTTTAAAGTTGCAGTTATACCTTGGGCATTTCCACAAGAACTTGATAGTGATAGATTGATAAATGAATATTTCAAAAAGGGTGAAAGAAGATATAATAAATATTTAGATCTTTTATTAGAACTAGGTATTAAGAGCGAAAATATTGTAATATGTAATTGTTATAGTGATTCAAAAGAATATTTGAAAGATGTAATAAATAAGGCTGATTTACTAGTAATTCCTGGAGGTAATCCGGAGATGTTATTTAGTAAAGTAGTGCAAGAAAAAGATTTACTTTATGATATTAAGTATTTTCCAGGAATAATACTAGGAGAAAGTGCTGGAGCAGATTTGCAATTAAAAAGATATTTTATTACTGCTAAAAATAATTATTATCATTACTTTGCTTTTTATGATGGTTTTGGAGTTTTAGATGATCCATTTTATTTAGATGTTCATTCAAGTAATGATCAAGACTATTTAGATGACTTACAAGAGGTAGCTGATGATAAAGAAAAGGTAGTTTATGCAATATTTGATGATGGGGCAATTATTTATAATCGTGAGTTAAAAGAAATGGAATTTTATGGCAATGTCTTAAAATTTGAGCCTGGAGAAAAAAGGATACTTAAGCCATAAACATTGCTATTTTGAAGAAATAATGCTAAAATTAATGTGTGTCCATGTAGCTCAGTTGGATAGAGCGTTACCCTCCGAAGGTAAAGGTCGCAAGTTCGACTCTTGTCATGGACACCATTAATTAGTTTAGAAAGTTCACTTTAAAGTGAACTTTTTTTAAATTTTGAACAAATGTAAAATTTGTGTCAAAAAACAATGTTTTTCTTGACAGATTGCTAATAATATGTTCTAAATTTTTCTTGTTTGATTGTTAAAAATCGGCCAAAATCTATGTCAAATAATGTAAATAAGTGTAAATATTTACATTATTTTTTATTCTCATTTTTTGGCGTATTTTAGCCAAAAAAATTAAGAATTGAAAAATTTGCAAAAAAAATTTAGCAAAAAAAAAGAATTTTGACTACTTTTGTTGAAATTATATAGTGAAGGGAGATGGAGGATGTGAAAATAATTAGACAAAGAGACATTAGAGATTGTGGTGCATGTTCTTTAGCATCGATTATTCAACATTATGGTGGATATGTATCGATTGAGAGAATAAGATTAGATGCTAGAGTATCAAACGATGGTACTGATGCTTTAAGTCTGATTGAAGCTGCTCGGAAATATGGTTTTGATGCTTTTGGTAAAAAGGTTAAATCATTAGATGATTCAGACATTAAATTACCAGCGATAGCTCATATCAATTTAAAAAGTGGTGTTCAGCATTATGTTGTTATTTACAAAATTGCCAAAAATAAAGTAGTACTAATGGATCCAGCTAAAGGCAAAGTTGTAATGGACAAAAATGAATTTAATCGCAGTTGGAGTAAAGTTATAATAATAATGTATCCTAAAACTAAAATAATTTCTTTTAAAAAGGAAAGTACGTTATTTAGTATATTTATGAATGTTTTACTCCAAGAGAAAAAATTATTTTTCTTAATTGTGGTTATGAGTATATTTATGATGCTGTTTACTATTGCTAGTAGCTATTATTTTCAAGTAATGCTTGATAGTATAACTCAAAATTATTATGTAGCATATTTAAGATTGTTTGTTTTAATTTTTGCAGTTATTACTATTTTAAAATTAGCATTTACTTATATGCGTAATTATTTAGAAGTACATCTAAATAAAAACATAGATTGTATTTTAAATGCTTCATTTTTAAACCATACTTTTAATCTCCCTTTAGAGGTAATTACAAGTAGAACTAGTGGAGAAATAATAACTAGAGTAAATGAACTGGCTAATATTAAAAATTTATTTACAGAAATATTTATTTCTTGTATACTAGATTTTCTATTAATGTTTGCCTCGATACCTTTGCTCATAAGTATAAGTAAAAACTTATTTTTAGCCCTTTTTCTTTGTTTGATCTTATACTTGGTTGTTGGTTTAATAACAAGTAAACTAACATATAAAAAGGTATATCAAAATATTGATTGTAGGTCAGAATTTAATAGTTCTTTACTGGAAAACATCAATATGATAAATAGTATTAAAAATTTGAATTTAACAGGATTACGTTTAAAAAAAGTAGAAGAAAGTTTAAGTAATTTTCTTTATAATTCATTTTTATTAAATGGTTTTCTAAATAGGGAACAAAGCTTTAAAAATTGGATTAGTGAAATAGGATTTTTTGTAATCAATACTTGGGGTTTTTATTTAATATTTAAAGGAAATTTAGAAATGACAGCTTTAATTACTTTTAATACTTTACTTGGATTTTTTCTAGATCCCATTAAAAATTGTATAGATAATATACCAAGATATGTATTTTTGAAAGCGACATATGCCAAAATAAATGACTTTTTGAGTAATGAACAGGAAAAAATGGGAAAATCTAGTTATTTAAAAGATAATAGTATTAAAATAAGTAATTTAACTTATTCATATAACTATAATGATTTTATACTAAAAAACTTTAATCTGTTTATAAAAGGAGGTGAATTTGTACTTCTTAAGGGTAAAAGTGGTTGTGGGAAATCAACACTTTGCAAAATACTTGATAAGTACATAACAGATTATAAAGGAAATATTTTAATTGGTGATGTTAATATTAAAGATATAAGTGTTTCTACTATAAGACGTAATGTTTTATATGTTAATCAAAATGAAAATATTATTACTGATTCGATTAAAAATAATATATTACTTGATAGGGATATATCCGATAAGACATTTTTTAAAATATGTAAATTATGTGCTGTTGATGAAATTGTTAGAAAAAAACCAATGAGATATGAAACGGGTATTAGTAATGAGGCTAATAATATATCGGGTGGAGAAAGACAGAGAATTATATTGGCAAGAGCACTACTTAATAACTTTCAAATACTTATTTTAGATGAAGCATTAAGTGAAGTAGATTACAAGTTGGAGGAAATTATTATGCAAAATATTAGAACATACTTTAAAGATAAAACAATTATTTATATTACTCATAAAAATCATGACCATATGTTTGATAGAATCGTGGATATTGGAGGGTAAATATGAATTGTGATGAGTTAATTCATATTAAATACCATGTATATCATATTTTTATCATTTTGGTTTTAATAGCAATATTTATATCAATATATATGTTAAGAGTTGAAGTTTATGATGTTTATAATGCGATTGGTAGTATTAAAAGTCATTGTTTAGTTTTAAATGTTCCTATAGAACACTCTGATACAATCCAAAACGGGGAATATTTAATAATCAATGATGAAAAATATGAATATGAAATTAAAAACATTAGTGCAATTTTACTTAGCAATAATGTTAGTTATCAAGAAGTTGTTTTAGCTTTTGAAAATGATATTCCCGAAAATTCAATTGTTGATACAAAAATTTATTATGATAAAGAAAAAGTGGCAACTAAATTAAAAGAATTAATATATGGAGGTTAAATGATATTAAAGCGTGAAGAATTAAAAAAAGTCAAAGGTGGCTTTAGTATTCTGGGAGTAATCGGTATGTATGTACTTTCAATATTTTTGGGAGGAGTTATATACGGATACAAAAATCCAGTTTTAAGAAAATAAATAAGATTAAAGGAGGTATTAATGTATTTAACTAACAAAGAATTAGCAAACATCAAAGGAGGATTTATTGGAATAATCACTCAATTTGGGAGGACAATATTTGAATGGGGAATAACTCTAGGAAACAAACTTAGAAATATTCTGGATATGATTAAACTTTAGGAGGTATAAATGGTATTAAGTAATCAAGATTTAAGTGAAGTACGCGGTGGAGGTGCAGGTCTTTGGCTTGGCCTTGGTGGTGCTGCCGTATTTCTTTTAGGAGTCTTTTGTGGATTCTTTGGAAAATAAGATAAGGAGGTAATATGTATTTAAGTAGGAAAGAACTTACAAAAGTTGTAGGAGGAGGTATATCTGGTTCTCTTATAACTGCTCTAACAGGGTTAGCAACAACATTATTTGAAATTGGCAAAGCTGTTGGAGAACGATTAAGAGCGTTATTTAGCTAAAAAATATTGAAAAAGCTTGAAAAGGTATCATGCTGATGATATAATAATCTATAGAAAAAACGGAAGGGAGGGTATAAAATGACGAAAGTAGTAGTAAAAAACGGTGACGTTGATTTAGCATTGAAAAAATTTAAAGTAAAAGTAGCACGAAGTGGAGTCCCTTCTGAAATTAAAAAAAGAAAACATTATGAAAAGCCAGGAGTTCGCAGAAGAAATGAAATTAAAGAAGGAATTAAGAACTCACATAAAAAGAATCGAGGATAGATTATGATTGAAAATATTAACAATGATTTAAAAAACGCAATGAAGGAACATGATACCTTCAAGCTATCAGTGTTAAGAATGTTAAAAAGTGCTTTGCAATTAGAACAAATTGCTAAAAAACATGAACTTGATGATAGTGAAGTATCTAGTGTTATTAAAAAACAAGTTAAAGTACGTAAAGATTCTATAGAAGAATATAAAAAATACGGTAAAGAAGATTCAGTAAAAGATTTAGAAAAAGAAGTTGAAATATTATCTTCATATTTACCAGAAGAAATGTCTAAAGAAGAAATAGAATCAGTTGTAAATGAAGTAATAGCAGAATTAAACCCAGAAAGTATTAAAGAAATGGGTAAAGTTATGAAACGTTTAAATGAAGTTTTAGCTGGTAAAAATGCTGATATGTCACTAGCAAGTAGTTTAGTTAAAGAAAAATTAAGTAAATAATCATAGGAGAGGTGGAAAAATTCGCTCCGTCCACACACCTTTTATAAAGGTTAGAAGAGGGGGCGGTATATACTTCCTCCTAGATTATTTTTTTATACAATGAAATTTAAAATGTCTCGCCATTGGAGAGACATTTCAGTACTTGACACTTTAGTTGATGCAATTTGTGTACGAACAAAAATTGAATCCACTGGATTCACAATCTAAAGAAAAATTGGACACAAATTATACGAAAATTTGACACAAATTTTACATCAAATCAAATATTGAATCCACTGGATTCAATATTCACTTGTTTTTTTACACGTATTTTACATGTAAATAAAGCTAGTGATTTAGCATGCTTTTAAATAGTAATAATTCAACTAAAAATAGATTGCGGTTCCAGTGGCGCCGCAACCTGGTCATAAAACTTTACATAAATTGTACGTTTTTTTACGCAAATTTTACATAGAAAATAGGTTGCGGTTCCACTGGAACCGCAACCAAAAAAAATATAATAAGGGATGGTGATAAAATATTAGATGTAAATTTCAATCATATTATTGAAATGATTGAACAAAGAAAGAATAATGCATATAGAAAAGTAAATGAGGAGTTAATATTATTATATTTCGAAATTGGTAAATATTTATGTGAATTAATTGATATTAGTGAGTATGGTAATAAAATTACCACAAAAGCAGCTGAATTTATGAAAAATAATTATTCTGATGTTAAAGGTTTTGATAAGAGAAATGTTGAAAGAATGGTTAAATTTTATAAAACCTATAAAGATGATGATTTTGCATTAAGCTTAATTGTACAATTAAGCTGGACAAATAATGTGCTTATTTTAACTAGGACCAAATCAACAGAAGAAAGACATTTTTACTTACAACTTGCTATTAATGAGAATTATTCTAAAAGAGAACTAACTAGACAAATAGAATCTGGCTGTTATGAAAGGTATACTTTATCATTAGCAGATAGACCACAAACTATAGCTGGTTTAATACCTTATAATAAGTCTGCTCCTAGTACTAGATTATTAGATACTTATAGTTTAGAGTTTCTTGATTTACCAAAGGATTTTTCAGAACAAGATTTAAAGAAAGCTATAATTAGAAACTTAAAGGATTTTATATTAGAAATAGGTAAAGATTTTACATTCATTGGAGAAGAATATAAAGTTAAAATTGGTAATCACGAGTTTTTTATAGATTTACTGTTTTATAATCGAGAATTATCTTGTTTAGTAGCTTTTGAATTAAAACTTGGTGAGTATTTGCCGGAGTATGCCGGCAAGATGAGTCTTTATTTAGAAGTTTTAGATAGAGACGTAAGAAAAGAATATGAAAATCCTAGTGTTGGTGTAATTCTTTGTAGTTCTAAAGATAAAGAGGTAGTAGAATATTCATTAAGCAAAAATATGTCTCAAACATTAATTTCTGAATATAAATTAAAATTAATAGATAAGAAATTATTGGAAGCAAAATTAAGTGAAATGAAGCCTTTATTAAATAATATGCAACAAATTATGGAATATAGATTTGTTAGTTGTTGATAAATAAACATAAATCGTTTATAATGGTTTCAGGAGAGGTGGAAAAATCTTGCGTCCACACACCCATTGGGTTATAAAGAGATACAGGAACAGCGAGTCCTGTCTCCTAAAAAGTGTCGATAACATCGGCACTTTTTAAATTTGAAATATTTAATTGGTAGTGTAAGGAATTCTGTGTAAATGAGAATTCTCTCTTGTAAGGAATCTTTAAAATGGAGATTCCTTTTGTTAA
>CALVKF010000011.1 GCA_944332555.1 uncultured Bacilli bacterium | reverse complement strand
ATTAAAAATATATATTTTCATATTCGTTTGTGCCTTTACGAACGAAGTGAGCAGAAAGGAATGATTAGATTTATGAATATGCAACAAATTATGCAACAAGCCCAAAAAATGCAAAGAGAAATTACCAAGAAGAAAGAAGCTATTGATGCTATGGAGTTTACTGGAAAAAGTGAATGGGTGGAAATTAGCTTTAATGGTAAAAGAGAAATTAAAGCATTTAAAATTTTAAAAGATGGTGTCATTGATGAAGATGATAAAGAAATGCTTGAAGATATGATTAGACTTGCAATTAAAGATGCTTTTAGTAAAATTGATAAGGAAACTGAAAAAGAATTAGGTAGTTATGCAAGCCTTGGTGGATTGATGTAAGATGGTCTATCCAAAATCACTTGAAAGTTTAATTAATTATTATAAAAAACTACCGGGGATTGGTGAGAAAAATGCTGAAAGGCTTGCTCTTGCAACCCTTAATTTTAAAGAAGAAGATATTGATGATTTTGCTAAATCTTTAGAAGATGTTAAGAAAAAAATAAGAAAATGTAAGATATGTGGCCATTTATCAGAAGATGAAATTTGTGATATTTGCAAAGATGATGGAAGAGACCATAATTTAATCTGTGTTATTGAAGATTATAAAAGTGTATTTTCTTTTGAAAAAGCCGGCAATTACAAAGGGGTTTATCATGTTTTAAATGGACTTATTTCTCCAGCTGAAAATATTGGACCTGATAATATTAATTTAGCATCTTTAGTAAAAAGGGTGGATGAAGCTGAAAAACCAGAATTAATTTTAGCTTTAAAATCAACAGTTGAAGGGGAAACTACCACACTTTATATTAAGAAAATATTTGAAAATAAAGATGTCGTAATATCTAGATTATCTTATGGAATTCCAATGGGAGCAGAAATAGATTATTTAGATATTATTACACTTGATAAGGCACTAGAAGATCGAAAGAAAATATCAGAATAATTAAGAAAATAAGACATATATTGTAGTATGAAAGATATAATTATAACAGTTATTAAGAAAGTGATTTTTGCAATATGTTTAGTTTATGCATTTAATCTATTAGTTTCAGGGCTAGAGATATTTATACCGATAAATTTTATTACTGTAACTGTAGTATCAGCCTTAGGAATGTGTGGGTTACTGGCTTTAATTGCAATATATTTTGTCTTATTGTAGGGAGTAAGTATGAATGAAGCAATAAAAAATTTAGTTAGATTATATCATGAGGACAAGCTATCTCATGCTTATTTGCTTGCAACAAATAATATTTTAGAGTGTTTAAATGATTTAAAAATAGCTATTAAACAAATAAGTTGTAATGAAGAATATCAAGAAAATTGTAATAAATGTAATATTTGTAACTTAATTGATCAACATTACTTGCCATCACTTATAATTATTGAACCAGATGGTAAGGGAATAAAAAAGGAACAAATACTTGAATTAAAAAGGAAATTTAGTACTAAACCTATATATACTAAAGAAAATATTTATATTATTAAGAATGCCGATGCCTTAAATGCGTCTTCAGCAAATACTATGCTTAAGTTTTTAGAAGAACCGGAAGATAATATAATAGGCTTTTTTATTACAAATAATGTTAATAATGTAATTAATACTATTAAAAGTAGATGTGAAATATTAAATGTATTTTATGATGTACATGAACTTAATATAGATAGTGTTGATAGTGATGAAAATAAACCATATTTAGAAGTAGCTAAAAATTATATTAAAAAAATAGAAGTAGAAAAAAACATGGGAATAATGTATAATAAGAGTGAACTCTTAAATATTTATAGCGAAAGAGAAGATATAAAGAAAGTATTTCAAATATTAGTTATTATTTATGAAGAATTATTAAAATATAAATTAAATTTAAATAATTTATTTAGTAAATTACATATGAGTTATTTAGAGTTTTTGAGTTATAAAGATGTATTATATAGAATTAATTTATTAAATAAGTTTTTAGATGAAATAAAAAATAATGCTAATATTGAGCTATTGTTAGATAAATTTGTAATAGAAATGGAGATGAGCTCATGAAAGTATTTGGAGTAATATTTAAAGATGGCCATAAAACTTATGATTTTAAGGGCGAAGATGATTTAAAAAAAGACGATTATGTAATTGTAGAAACCGACAAGGGATTACAATATGCTAAAATTAATGCCGATTATACTAAAGAAAAAGAAGTTAATGATAATTTAAAAAGTATCATTAGAAAGGCAACTGAAGAAGATGAGAAACAATATTTAGAAAATTTAAAAGATGCTGAAGTTGCTTTAAAAAAGTGTCGTAAGTTTGTCGAAGAACTGGATTTAAATATGAAGGTTTTGAATGCTCAATTTACTTTTGAAAGAACACAATTGTTATTTAATTTCATTGCTGATGAAAGAGTGGATTTTAGAGAACTTGCTCGTAAACTTGCGGGAGTATATCATACAAGAATTGAACTAAGACAAATTGGAGCTCGAGATAAAGCTCGTGAAATCGGCGGAATAGGTATTTGTGGTGGAGAACTTTGTTGTAGAAGATTTCTAAATCAAATGGAAACTATATCAATATCTATGGCTAAAGATCAAAATTTAGCTTTAAATCCTAGTAAAATTAATGGCGCTTGCGGAAGGTTATTGTGTTGTCTTGCTTATGAAAATCAAAATTATTTAGATAATTTAAAAGATTTACCGCAGGTTGGTGATGTTATAAAAACTAAATCTGGTGAAGGAGAAGTAGTAAGTATAGATATATTAAATAGAAAGTGCCAAGTAATGGTAGACAATAATTTAGAGGATTATTATATTGATGAAGATAGTAAAAAATGATTTATTTGATTATAAAAATCGTTATATTTATCAAGATAAAGATGGTTTTAAGTTTTCACTAGATTCTATATTAATAGCGGAATATGCGCATGTTAAAGATAATTTAAAAATACTTGATATGTGTAGTGGTAATGCAGCAATTCCTTTAATAATTTCTACAAAAACTAAAAGTAATATTGTAGCATTTGAAATACAAGAAAAGATTGCAGCTTTAGCTAAAAAATCTGTAGAGTTAAATGGGTTAGAAAACCAAATAGAAGTAAAAAATGATGATGTTAATAACATTGCTAAATATTTTAATAAAGAATATTTTGATATAATAGTGTGTAATCCTCCTTATTTTAAAAATAATAGTAGCATACACAATAAAGAGGAAATAAAGGCAATTGCCAGACATGAAATAAAAATAAATTTAGAACAAATATTTAAAATAAGTTTTGATTATTTAAAAAATAATGGTATATTATATATGTCGCATCGAGCTGATAGATTAGATGAAATAATTAATATAGCCACAAAATATAATTTAAATGTTAAAGAGCTTATATTAGTTCAAACTAAGAATAGTGATATTTCAATGATTTTGGTTAAATGTATTAAAAATAGTAAAAATGGAATAAAGATAAAAGTATTAGATGTTAGTAAGTGTAGTACTTATCAACATATTTTTGAGAGGTAAAAAATGAAGTTAATTGTTGGTATTGGAAATTTTGGTCGGGAGTATGATTTTACAAGACATAATGTCGGTTTTATGATAATCGATAATTTTTTGGGTAAAATAAAATATCAAGAAAAGTTTGAAGCGCTTTATAAAAAAATGGATATCAACGGAGAAATTGTGTATTTTATAAAGCCTTTAACTTATGTAAATAATTCGGGTATTGCGGTTGGAAAATATGTTAAATATTTTAATATAGATATTGATGATATTTTAGTTATTCAAGATGATTTAGATGAACCTGTTGGAAAATATAAATTAAAAAAGCATAGTAGTAGTGGTGGTCATAACGGAATAAAGTCAATTATTAAGGCTTTAAATAGTGAAGACTTTTTAAGACTTAAAGTAGGTATTAGAAATGAACATGTGGGAGATACAATAGATTTTGTTTTAGGAAAATTTAGTAAAAAAGAATTAAGTATAATGGATGAAAATATGGATACATTTAAAGAAATTATTAATTCTTTTATAAATAATGGAGCTGATAAAACAATGAATATATATAATTCGAGGTAATTATGCAATTTTTAGATGAGTACTTTTTATATGATATTGGTAGTGAAGTTTCTGGTTTAACGAGTGAGTTAAACATTTTTTACTTGCAAAAATTACTAGAAAAACAGGGTAGAAATATTATAGTACTTACTAGTTCTTTGTATGAAGCTAATAAAATATATAATGATTTAAGTAATATAATGGATAATACTTGTTTTTTTCCAATGGATGATTTTTTATCTTCCATGATTATCGCAGCATCACCAGAGTTAAAATATAAAAGATTAGAAACACTAGATAAACTTAAAAGTGATGATAAACATATAGTAGTTACTAATTTAATGGGATATTTAAAGTTTTTGCCGAAGGTGGGTACGCAGAACATTATAGAAATTAATGTAGGAGATACAATTCGAAGAGATGATTTAGTTAATAAACTAAGTGAACTTGGATATAAAGTAGATTCTTTAGTTACAGCAAGTGGAGAAATGGCTGTCCGGGGATTTATTGTGGATATTTATCCAATTGAAGAAAGACATCCAATTAGAATAGAATTTGATGGAAATGTTATAGAATCTATTAGATATTTTGATGAAAATAATCAATTATCTTTTGGAAATTTAAATAATATTAAAGTAAAAGCTATTGAAGAAGTTGCAACAGATGAAGTAAGTAGTTTATTTGATTATGCTAAAAATCCTCTTGTGGTTTATATAGATTGGGAACAAATAAAAGCTTCATACAAAAAATTATGTGAAGATATATTAGAATATAAGGAAAAAAATGTAATTAATGATAAATTAATGTATGAACTTGAGGATATAAGAGATTTTGATAAAATATATGTTAATTTAATAAATAGTGGTAAAAATGACTTACATGCTAAATCAATAATAAATTATAATTCTAATTTTGAAAAGTTAGTGGAAGATTACTATGGTTGGAAAAAGCAAGGAAAAGAAGTTTATTTTTATTTAAGTAATGATGGAGAAATAAAAACTATTAAAGAATATATACCTGATGCTAATATTGTAAAACAAATGATTAATCATGGATTTATATTAGATAAATATGTTGTAATATCAGAATTTGATATTGAAAATACTAATCATCAAGCAAATAATTATAAAAATAATTTTCATATTGGTAAAAAAGTTAAAGATTATAATCAATTAGAAAAGGGAGATTATGTAGTTCATATTGCCCATGGTATTGGTAAATATCAAGGCATTACTACTTTAACTGTGCGGAGTGTAGAGAAGGATTTTTTAACAATAGAATATTTTGGGGGAGATAAAATATATGTACCTGTTGAAAAAATAAGTACAATTTATAAATATACCGGCAAAGATGGAGTAGTGCCAAAACTTAATAGTTTAAGTTCTAATGCTTGGGAAAAAACTAAAAAATATGTTCAAAGTAAGATAAAAGATATTTCAGAGGAACTAATTAGATTATATAAAGAAAGACTAGCTTTAAAAAAGATTCCTTATAAAGATTATCCAGAAGAAAAAATATTTGCAAGTAGCTTTAAATATACTTTAACTAAAGATCAACAAAAAAGTATAATTGATATTGATAGTGATTTAAAAAGTGATATACCAATGGATCGACTTTTATGTGGTGATGTAGGTTTTGGTAAAACAGAAGTAGCAATGCGTGCTATGTTTAAGACAATTGTTAATAATCATCAAGTTATGTATTTATGTCCAACGACAATTTTATCAAAACAACAATATAATGTAGCAATAGATAGATTTAAAGATTGGCCGGTCTCTATTAAGCTACTTAATAGATATACATCAGTAAAAGAAACACATCAAATTATAGATGATTTTAAAAATGGCAAAATTGATATTTTATTTGGAACACACCGCATTTTAAGTGAAGATGTAAAACCTAAAGATTTGGGATTGTTGGTTGTGGATGAAGAACAAAGATTTGGAGTAACTCATAAAGAAAAGATTAAACAATTAAAAAAAGATGTTAATGTTTTAACCTTAAGTGCCACTCCAATTCCTAGAACTTTGAAAATGGCTTTATCGGGCTTAAGAAATTTATCAATTATTGATACTCCACCAGTTAATAGATATCCAGTGCAAACTTATGTGGTGGCAGAGGATGACTTACTCATTAAAGATGCTATTTATAAAGAATTAGCTCGTGGTGGTCAAACTTTTATTTTATATAACCGAGTTGAAACAATACTTGATTATGTTAATCATATACATACTTTGGTACCTGATGCGAGGATTACTTATGCTCATGGCAAAATGGATAAATATGAAATGGATAGAGTTATGGAAGATTTTATCCAAAACAAATATGATATTTTAGTATGTACAACTATTATAGAAAGTGGTATAGATATACCAAATGTTAATACTTTAATTATTCATGATGCCGATAGTTTTGGTCTTTCGCAACTTTATCAAATTAGAGGTCGAGTTGGTAGAAGTGATAGAATTGCTTATGCTTATTTAATGTATGAAAAAAGCAAATTATTAAATGAAATTGCTATTAAAAGACTTAATACAATTAAGGAATTTACGGAACTTGGTAGTGGTTATAAAATTGCTATGCGGGATTTAAGTATTAGAGGAGCTGGAGATATTTTTGGTGCTTCCCAAGCGGGTTTTGTTGATAGTGTAGGTATTAATTTATATATGAAAATGATTGAAGATGAATTAAAACGCGAACAAGGAATGGAAGTTGAAGAAGAAGATACATCTAATAAGTCACTACTTAATGTTACAACTCATATTAGTGATAATTATGTATCAGATGAAGATATTAAAATTGAAATTCATCAAAAAATTAATGAAATCGATTCATATGATAAACTCCTTGAAATAAAAAATGAACTAGAAGATAGATTTGGTCAAGTAACAGATGATATGCTTGTTTATATGTATGAAGAATGGTTTGAAAAAATTGCTCAAAAATATAATATTAAAGAGGTTGTTCAAACAGATAGATTAGTAGAAGTTACTTTGCCGGAGGAAGTTTCTAATAATATTAAAGGAGATAAATTATTAATTGAAGCGATGAGTTTAACTAAACACTTTAATATTAGTTATAAAAACAATAAAATTAAAATTTCTTTATATATTAAACAATTAGATAAACATTTTATATTTTATTTAGTAACATTATTAGAACATGTTTTGTAGTATAATTTAAAAAATTCACTCCACACTATTAGAGAAGTGGAGTGAATTTTTTGAAATCAACTGGTGTTACTAGAAAAATAGATGATTTAGGAAGAATTGTTATTCCTAAAGAAATTAGAAAAAATTTAGGTATTAGAGATGGAGAAAGTTTAGAAATATTTACAGAAGAAGATAGTATTATATTAAAAAAACATTCAGAAATAGAGAAGTTTGAAGATTTAGGTAAAAAATTATCCGATTTAATTGAAAGTATTTTTAAAGTTGATGTAATTATTACCGATAGAGAAAAGGTTATTGCATCTACAAAAAGAGATATTTTAATTAATAAATTACTTGATGAAGAATTAATTTATTTAATTGATAATAGAGAAGAGTTTGTGGGAAGAAAAGATATTTTTGGAACCATTAGTAAGGTTACCATTGTGCCAATTATTGCATCGATTGATTCTTTAGGTTTAATTATTTTAATTAGTAATGATGATTTAGATTTAAAAAATATTGCTAGATTTATGGCTAAAATTTTATCAGAAAAATTAAATATTTAATATATTGTAATTTTATTTATAATTTGATATACTATATATGTAAGTGTTACCTGTATTGGGTAACGCCCTGTTGTTATCGGACGCTACTTTCTAGTGGCGTCTTTTTTATTAATACTAAATTTTATTTTAATATTAATAATTATCATGATATAGAGTTTTATTTTTCTAATCATAAACTGCCTTCTTAACCTTGGATCCCTCTTAAGAATCATATCCTGACCCCCTGGAGTCTTTAGCTAAAAAGACCGTCGGCGTTGCACCAATACAGGTAACGGTTATTTATTCTAAATGGAAAATATTAAAATAGCAAGAAAAATCGTTCGACAAAAAACGACATAAATCGGATTATTTGTTTAAAATCTCAAGTAATTTATGTAAATAGTATTTGGTAATTTTTTTGAAAAAAATGTTGCTAGATAAAAAAATATGTGTTAAACTATGTTTAGTTTAACTGTGAAGGAAAGAGTAGATATGGGATTTTTTTAGAGAGTTCTTGGATGGTGGAAAAGAATAAATGAACATATCGAACATGGCTCTGGAGAAAAAACTCGGATTATTCCGTTATCAATTAAAGTGCATGATAAATCATGAATTAAGGTGGTACCGCGGGTTTAACTCGTCCTTTAATTTATGATTTTTTATTTTGGAGGTTTCTATGCGTGGATTTGAAAAAATTAGTTTTGCGGAATTTAGAAAAGCATTTGGGGATGATCAAGAATTATATCAAGAATACAATTTACCTAGGAGAAGTTCTAAACATAGTGCTGGATATGACTTTTTGGCAGTTAAAGATTATATAATTAGACCCAAAGAAATATTAAAGATTCCTACTGGAGTAAAGGCGCGAATGCAAGGAGATGAAGTATTATTAATTGTAGTTCGTAGCAGTATGGGATTTAAATATAATGTAAGACTTACCAATCAAGTTGGAGTAATCGATAGTGATTTTTATAATAATATAGATAATGAGGGACATATCTTTATATCTCTACAAAATGAAGGAGATAAAGATTATGTTATAAAAGCTGGGGAAGCTTACGGGCAAGGAATATTTATGAAATACTTATTAAGTGATGATGATACTGCAGAAGGTATACGAATTGGTGGCCTTGGAAGCAGTAATAAAAGGAAGGATGATGAAGATGAATAAAAAATTTTATATAACAACTCCAATATATTATCCAAGTGCTAATTTTCATATTGGACATTGTTACACAACTATTGCAGCAGATGCGATAGCTAGATTTAAAAGATTAGAAGGATATGATGTTTTTTTTCAAACAGGAACTGATGAACATGGAGCAAAAATAGCTCAAAAAGCAGAAGAAGCTGGAGTAACTCCAAAAGAATATGTTGATAAAATAATTGAAAATGCTAAAGATTTATGGAAGGCTTTGGATATTTCTTATGATTATTTTATTAGAACAACAGATGAACAACATATAAAAGGTGTTCAAGCAATATTTAAAAAATTATATGATCAAGGTGATATTTATAAAGGAGAATACAAAGGACTTTATTGTGTTCCTTGTGAATCTTTTTGGACGGAAACTCAACTTGTTGATGGTAAATGTCCGGATTGTGGTAGAGAAGTAAAAGAAGTTACTGAAGAAGCTTACTTCTTTAGATTATCAAAATATCAAGATAAATTAATGGGATTATATGATAAAAATCCAAACTTTATTTTGCCAATTACAAGAAAAAATGAACTTGTAAATAATTTCATTAAACCAGGATTAGAAGATTTATGTGTTTCAAGAACTTCTGTAAAATGGGGAATACCAGTAGATTTTGATCCAAAACATGTTGTATATGTATGGATTGATGCCTTATCAAATTATATTACTTCATTAGGTTATCCTGATGAAAATGCCGAATTATTTAAAAAATATTGGCCGGCAGATATTCATTTAGTGGGTAAAGAAATTACAAGATTTCATGCCATCATCTGGCCGGCGCTTCTTATGGCTTTAGGAATTGATACACCTAAACAAGTATTTGGTCATGGTTGGTTAATAATTAATGGGGGAAAAATTTCTAAATCTTTAGGTAATTATAAAGATCCTAGAGAATATATTGATGCTTATAGTATTGATGCCGTAAGATATTTTGTTTTAAGAGAAGTACCTTTCGGAGCTGATGGAACATTTTCTGAAGAAGCTTTAATTAATAGAACTAATGCTGATTTAGTAAATAATTTAGGTAATTTATTTAATAGAACAGTATCTATGGCTCATAAATATTTTAGTGGTTTAGTAGAAAACAAAGAAGTTTTAGAAGATTATGATAACTCTCTAATAGATTCAGTTAATAATTTAGATAAAGTTTTAAATGAAAAAATGGATGGTTTAAAAATTAATGAAGCATTAGATGAATTATTTGATGTATTTAGAAAATGTAATAAATATATTGATGAAGCAACTCCTTGGGTACTAGCTAAAGATGAAACTAAGAAAGATAGACTAGAAACAGTGCTTTTCAATTTACTAGAATCAATTAGAGTAGCAATTGTATACTTACAAGCTTATTTACCTGATACATCTAAAAAAATATTTAAAGTATTAAATACTGATAAAACAAGTTATGAAAATAATACATTTAATAAAGATAATAAATATAATTTAAATGAACCAATTCATCTATTTGATAGAATTGAGGTAAAATAATGCTTATTGATACTCACTTACATTTATTTAAAGAGTATTATGAAGATATTCCTAGTATCATTAGTGAAGCAATTAATAATAATGTAAGGTATTATATTAATAATGGTTGTGATACTCCAAGTAATAAAGAGGTATTAGAGTCATTAAAGTATCCTGAAGTTTATGGTGCTATAGGAATTCATCCGGAGAGTGTTGATAATTATACAAAAGAAGATATTAAATTTATTGAAGATAACTTAAGTAATCCTAAAATAGTAGCTATTGGGGAAATTGGATTAGATTATCACTTTACTAAAGAAAATAAAGTTGAACAAATAAAACTATTTGAAACACAATTATCTTTAGCAGAAAAATATAATATGCCAGTGATAATACATTCAAGAGATGCAACAGAAGATACAATTAATATTTTAAAAAAATATAAAGTAACTGGTGTTATTCATTCCTTTTCTGGTAGTTTAGAAACAGCTAAAATTTATATTAAAATGGGATTTTTGTTAGGTATAAATGGAGTAATAACATTTAAAAATTGCAATTTAAAAGATACATTAAAAAGTATTAGTTTAGATAATATAGTATTAGAAACAGATGCTCCATACCTTACACCAACACCTAATAGAGGAAAACAAAATAGTCCTAAATATATTTTAGATATAGCTAAATTTATTGCAGATGTTTATAATACTTCTTTAGAAGAAGTATCTAAAACAACTACAGAAAATGCTAAAAGAATGTATAAAAAATTAACTATTGAGTAGCAATATTCAATAGTTTTTGTTTTCCATTGAAAATTTTTGCCGTAAACGGCAAAAATTTTCAATAAGTTTACATAATATATATTTAAATTAATCCTCTAAATTTTTAAATAATTCCGAATTATAAAAGTCTTTCATTTCAATATTTAATGTTTTACAAATTTTACAGATAACCATAGAACTAGGGTTATCTCTTTTTTCATTTAACATATCGTTAAAAGTTGAAGGCGCTATTCTAGACATTTCAGCAAGCTTATTTGGTGTATAATGATATTCATTGCATAATTCTATTATTCTTTTACTTGTTGCTTCTTTTAAGTACATGTTCAACACCTCTTTAATAAGATTTTAACTTATTATAATATCATTTTATTCCGGATATCCGTTGACTTTTAATTTATTTAATTATATAATCTAATTAATAAAATAAAAGATATTAGGATGTGATATGTTTTGAATAAGAAAAAATTAATATTAATTGGAGTAAGTAGTGCATTTGTAATAGCAATAATTATTACAACATTATCATTAACTTTATTTAAAAGTAATGATAATGTTATATTAAGTGATAACGATAATAATAAAAACTTAATCAATAATTCATTATTAACATTAATGTTAGAACAAAGTGATGGAACATATCAAGAAAGTACATCAAATACTTGGCCAAGTGGTAACTATGCTTTTAATGAATCTTTAAGTAGATGTGAAAATGGTGGAGAACTAGAGTGGGATAGAGAACAAGGAATTGTAAAACTATTATCTAATAAATCTGATGGTTGTTATGTTTACTTTGATTTATATAATGTAGTGCAAATAACTAATGTACAAACAACAAAAACAATAAACAGTATAACTTTAACAGTAACAGTCGAAGCGGGAGAAAATCCAGTGGCAACATATTATTTCAGTATAGATGGTGGACGAAGTTATCAAGAAAGTAATACCAATACCTATACATTTAGCAATCTTGATTATGGAACAACATATACAATTCAAATATATGCAGTAGATACACTTGGATATGAATCAAATGAAGAAGTAATAGAAGTAACAACAGATAATTATGTAAATCCTGTGGTTAATAGTGTAACAGCGACAAATGTAGAAAATGATTCAATCACAGTAAGTGTAAGTGCATCTGCTGGAACTAATGCAATACAAACATACCATTATTCAATAAACAATGGAGCATATACAAGTAGTAGTTCGAATACCTATACATTTAGTGGTTTAAATTCAGGAACAAATTATAGTATAAGAGTATATGTAAGAGATACAACAGGAGTAGAGTCAAATGTATATACAATAAATGCTGAAACTATTTCTTGTACTAAATATCTGGCAGTTGGAACTAAATTATTAAGTGCTTTAGTGACTAATTATCCATTGCTCGATCCTGTATATCCTACTTATGAATCTCCAACATTTGAAAGAGAAGGGTCTTATTCGTTGAACTATACAACAGATATATCTATTAATGATTTTATTTCTATAAAGGAATCTTATTATACACAGGATATAGTAGGAAATATTACAACTTATAATATGAATCAAGGATATGCTTTATATGAAGACTATTTGGTTTTAGAAACTCAAAGTGCTTCAACTGTTGGAAATTATAGTTATAAGCTTGAGATGAATTCAGGATATTGCGATTTATGCATTGATGGATATGACAAAACGATAGTTGATTGTAATCTGGAAAATTGGTGGAAAACTCATGATTCTCAATAATAATATAAAATTCATTACATATTTTCCCACATATTTCCTTTTGACTTATATGTAATATAATGCTATAATTAAGTTATCCAATTGAGGTGGATGTATTATATGAAAATTATAAATTATTTTATAAAATTGTCATTAATAATTATAGTATTAGTAGTTGCTAAAAGTAGTACTAATGTTGCAATAACAAAGGTTGAAAATGACAATATAAATAAGACAGTTAATTTATCAACTATGGCACTTAAAGTGGTAGAAGTTGAAGAAGCTATGAAATTTACTGCTATTGATACATATACAGGTGATTTAACTGGTTATGTATATAATTGTCCAGCATGTAATGGAACGCTAGCTTGTATGCCTAGTTATGATATTACTGATGGAACAAATACTTACAATGATGCTGAATATGGTGAAGTATATATTGTTGCATCAAGTGCCAATTTACCATGTGGATCAATTATAAGTTTTTATAGTAATAGGATCAGTGATGGCAGAAATTTAGCTATTGTACTTGACCGAGGAGTCAGAGGAACTGCTATAGATTTTTTAGCTCCAGATTTAGCATTTGCTTATAACAATGTTGGAAGAAGCAGTATTACTTATGATGTATTAAGGAGTGGGTGGGAATAAAACTACCCCAAGTTTTTTTATGAAAGCAAAAAAGAGTTTAGGACAAAATTTTTTAGTAGATAATAATATAATAGAAAAAATAATTGGAGAAATTACTAGTGACAGTAATGATTTAATTGTGGAAATCGGTCCAGGTCGGGGAGCTTTAACTAAAAAATTAAAAGAAAAAGGGAGTTTTTTGATCGCTTATGAAGTAGATAGAGATTTAGAAGATATTTTATCTGGGTTTGTAGATAACAAAACTAAAATAATATGGCAAGATTTTTTAAAAAGTGATATAAAGGAAGCTATTAAAAATATAAAATATAACAATCTATTTATTGTTGGCAATTTGCCATATTATATTACTACTCCAATTATTGAACATATTATAGATAGTAATATTAATTTTGAGAAACTCGTTATAATGGTTCAAAAAGAAGTAGCTGATCGGTTTTTAGCAAATCCTAAAACTAAAGATTATGGGTATATTAGTGTATTATTACAATATTATTTTGATATAAAAAGAGTTTGTAATGTATCAAAGTATTCTTTTAATCCTGTACCTAAAGTAGAAAGTACAGTGTTATCTTTTGTAGAAAAAGAAAGAGCAGACATTGATATAGAAAAGTATAAAGAATTTTTGAAATTAGCTTTTAGACAAAAAAGAAAGACTTTAAAAAATAATTTAAGTAATTATGATTGGGATAAAGTTAAATTAGTATTAGATATACATAATTTGAGTGAAAGTGTTAGAGCAGAAGAAATAGATGGAGATATATTTATAGAGTTGTTTAATGCATTATATTTTCCTGTGGGAAAATAATTGTTTTAATAATTTTATTTTGAGATTGTTGTAACTGATGCGTCGAAATAGCATTGCCTGTAAAAAAATGATGACAATGGCAATTATTCCCTGTAAAAAAATGATGACAATAGCAATTATTCCCTGTAAAAAAATGATAGCTGTATAAAATTTCTTGATTTTATGGGCAAGATATGCTATTATTTTTATAGGTGATAAGAAATGCTTAAAAGAAAAGCCACTGATGCATTGGTGGAATGGAAAAATAAAAATGATAAAATGACTTTAGTTGTTCGTGGTGCTAGGCAAGTAGGAAAAACCTTTGTTATTAAAGATTTTGCTGAAAAGTATTATGAAAATTATGTTTATATTAATTTTGAAGAAAATCCTAATTATAAAGAAATATTTGAGGGTAGTTTAAGTGGTGAAGAAATTATTAGCCAAATATCTTTAAGGTTTAATGTTAAATTGGTTTCAAAGGACACATTGATTATATTGGATGAAATTCAGACTTGTCCAAATGCTATTACGGCATTAAAATTTTTAACTATTTACAATAAGTATGATGTTATTGCATCTGGTTCTTTACTCGGAGTAATACATAAAGAAGAAGCTAGTTCTTATCCAGTAGGCTATGTTGAATATTTAGATATGTATTCATTAGATTTTGAAGAATTTTTGTGGGCAAATGGAATGAATGATAGTGGAATAGAATATGTTAAAAGTTTTTTTGATCAAAAAAAACCATTGCCGATAGCAATTCACCATCAATTTTTAGATTATTTTAAAACTTATATGATAGTTGGCGGAATGCCTAAAGTTGTAAATGAATATGTAACTAGTAAAGATTTTCAAAAGGTATTTAAATTGCAAAGCGATATTATAGATGATTATAAAGCCGATATAGTTAAATATGCTTTTGAAAATGATAAAAATAAGATTAGAGAATGTTTTGATTCAATACCAATTCAACTCGCTAAAGAAAATAAAAAATTTCAATATAAAGTTGTTAATAAAAATGCAACAACTAGAAATTATGCTGATTGTCTAACTTGGTTAATAGATGCTAAAATTGCAAATCGTTGTTATAATCTTACTAATTTAGAAAAACCACTTATTGGATATGTGAATTTGGACTGTTTTAAGATATATATGGCAGATACAGGATTACTTGTCTCTATGCTTGGAAATGATGCTGCAGTAGATATAATGAAAGGTAATTTTGGAATATATAAGGGTGCCGTATATGAAAATGTTATTGCTGATTTACTTGCTAAAAAAAATAAAAAATTATATTATTTTAATTATAGATCGAGTTTAGAAATCGATTTTATAATAGAATATAATCATGAAGTAGCGGCATTAGAAGTTAAATCTGCTAATAATACAAAATCTAAAAGCTTAAATTCAGCAATAGAAAATTGGCATGTTCCCCAAGGTATAAAATTATCTACTAACAATATTACTGTAAATAATAATATTGTTAACTATCCTTTATATATGGTGATGTTTTTATGAGGCCAGAAATTATATTAATTGTTGTTTGTAGTGCTTTAATATTTGCAAGTGTTAAAAGTTTATTTGATAGAGAAAATAGTAATATGACGATAGATAATTTTTATGTTAGGGATGATTCTTCTTTTGTTGGGTTATTATTTTCATTGTTGGGAATTATGTTGGGGGTAAGTATAATAAGTTATTTTTATATAAGTGAAAATAAAGAAGTATTTTTAATATTTATGAGCGTTTTAATGCTTGTAACTAGTATTATAGCTTTTATAAATGGTTATAATAAAATAATTGTTGTTGATAATAAGATAGTTATCCACAAAGTATTTAATCATAAAGTTTATGATATAAGAGATGTTACGAAAACAAAGACTAAATTAGGTAAAAAAGATAATGTGATTAGTGTATATGTTGGTAAGAAAAAAGTATTTAGTTTTAGTGAATCTAAGACCGGATATAAGTTTATGTGTGAAAAATTAAATATATTGGATGTTTAAAAATTAGGAAAGAATCCTAATTTTTTTCATATAATGTAATGGTGATATTGTGCAAATTAAAAAAGGTGATTATGTAACTAGAAATAGTTATGGTAATGATACGGTTTTTAAAGTAATTAATGTTGTTGATGATATGGTTTATTTAAAAGGGGTTGAGGTTAGATTATATGCGGATGCCTTGGTTACGGATTTAAAAATAGAAGAAAATGTTGTAGAAGATGAAACACTTGATGAAGTAGATATTAAAGATGAATTATTAACTAGGGGTGATTACTTTTATTTGCCGGCGAAAGTATTACATATTGATGGTGATGAAGATTATTTAAATAGATGTTTAAAGTTTTATAAAAGAAATGGTATACTTGCAATAGGTAAAAAAATAAATGAGAAAAATGTTTATGAACAAATACCTATGCTCTTAAAAGAATATAAACCAGATATAGTTATTATTACAGGCCATGATGCTTATTTAAGGAAAAAAGGCGATATAAATGATTTAAATAATTATAAGAATTCCGCTTATTTTGTGAAGGCTGTTCAAGCATGTCGGAGGTATGAGAAAAGTCATGAAAAGTTAGTTGTTATAGCTGGTGCTTGTCAAAGTAACTATGAAGAACTAATTAAAGCTGGGTCTAATTTTGCATCTAGTCCTAAAAGAGTTAATATTCATGCCCTAGATCCGGCGATTATTGCGAGTACTATATCATTAACTGAACGAAATAAAGAAATTGACTTAAAGAAATTACTTGATAAAACGAAATATAAAGAAGAAGGTATGGGAGGAATTATTTGTAATGGCCTTATGTATGTGGGGTATCCAAGATGAATATTAATATAATTAAAGAAGAAATAAAGGGTAAAATTAATAGAAAAGTAAGTATTAGTGTATTTGGACTTCGAAATAGGGTAAATAGATATGAAGGGGTAATTTATAAAGTTTATCCCAATATTTTTACGGTTTTAATTGATGGTGAAGAGAAAAGTTTTACCTACCGAGATGTTATAACTGGTGAGGTAAAAATAAAATATTTATAAAATTGTTAAAAAATAGTTGCAAAAAATGCAAAAATAATATACAATGATATTAGAAACACTGTAAGGAGAAGAAGTTATGGAAATTACAAGATTAGAAGTTTATCCGAGAGAAAAAGAAGGTTCTAGATTAAAAGCATTTGTTGACTTTACTTTAGATGATTGCCTTGCTATTAGAGGAGCTAAAATAATTGAGGGTAATTCAAGATTATTTGTGGCTATGCCTGGTAAATTAAATAAAGAAGGTAAAGAAGAAAATGTTGTATTTCCAACAAATAAGGAAATGCGAGAAAAATTAGAAACTGCTATAATGGATGAATACAATCGTAAACTTGAAGAAGCAAAAAAAATCAATGAAGAATAATTGATTTTTTTCTTTTATTTAGGTATAATTTATTTATCATAGGGTAATACTTATGTAGAAAGGAGTGTTAGTTTTGGCAACCAAAAAAAAGGAAGCACCTGCAACTAAAACAAGAAATGTTGCAATTGAATTGTGGAGATTTCTAATTGCTGTTGCAATCATAGGATTCCATACTGGTTGGATAATAGCAAGAAGTTGTGATGGCTCTTTAGGCTATTATATGGAAACAACTAATTGGTTCTTTGGTTCTAGTGAAGTATTGCTAGTATTTACTTTGACGGCTGGTTACTTTATGGTTTCACACTTCAAAAGAAGAATGAAAGATAAAGACTATGCTAGTCGTAGTGCTGGATCTCGAGCTTGGGAATATACTTGGTCTAGAATTAAAGGTTTAATGCCAGTTTTAATATTAGGATACATTTTAGGTGTTTTAATTTCAACTAAATTTTTCTATCCTGATTATAATTTTGAGCAAATTTGCAGTATGATTATTAATAGTGCTTGGGAATTTTTAGGTTTCCATTCAGTTGGTCTTAGAAGTCTAGGTAATGAATTCTTCAATTTAAATGGTACATTGTGGTTTATATCTGCAATAATCATAGTTGGTTATTTCTTATATTGGGCACTTTGTAAAAACGAAGATGTTACATCTGGCTTTGTTGCACCATTCCTATTTATTTTCTTAAGTGGTTGGTGGAGTTTTACAGATACTAGAGCAGCTCAAACTGCTTGGTCAACATTTGGACTTCAAACTACTTCAACAAATGGTATGGGTGGTTCAGCAACCGATGCAACTGCAGTAATAGGTTTTAACAATGGCCTTTTATTTGTTATGCTAGGTATGCTTGGTGGAGTTTTGTTATATTATTTAATCCAAAAGGTTAAAGAACATAAATTCTCTACTGGTGGTAAAACTGCTCTTACAATTTTAAATATTGTAGCATCAGTCTTGTTATTATGGTACACAATTTATCCTGCTACTTGGTTTAATTTAGAAAGATGGACAGTTTCTTTATTATGTATCATAGTAATTGGTTTATCACTTCTTAATGTTGATGGTCTAACTAAAGCGTTAAATAATAAAGTTACGCATTCTTTATTTGAATATTTAGGTAGTATATCATTATACATCTATATGTTACATTATCCAGTAGCAATAATGGTATTAAGGCTACTAGGCCAAAATACTGCCGAAACAACTTATTCATTCTGGCTAATATTTATACCAACTGTGATTATTACAATAGTCTTATCTGGTGTAATAAAAGCTATTATGGATGCGACTATACTAAAGAAAAAAGAAGCGAAGTAAAAGCCTACAATTGTAGGTTTTTATTTTGGGTCATTTTTGGTATAATAAAATAGAAGGTGAAGCTATGAAAGTAATAGATGCAAGTGAAGTTGGAAAATTAATTAAAGATGGTGATATGGTTGCGATATCTGGTAGTGGTGGAAGCGGTTCAGCAGAAAGCGTTATTAGAGCGATTAGGGATTCATTTATTAGTACTGGGCATCCTAAAGATATTGGAGTTACTTGTGGAATTAGTCCGGGAAATTTAACAGAAGATGAAGTAGGTATGAATATACTTGCTAAACCGGGGCTAGTAGGAAGGGCTATTTGTGCTCACCTTGGTATGGGTAAAGTATTTGGCAATGCAATTGGCAATGAACAATTTCCAGCATTTGCTATGCCTCTTGGGGTAATTAATCATTTGTACCGAGCTATTGCAGGTGGAGAAATGGGAATAGTTACTCATATTGGTTTAAATACTTATGCTGATCCAAGATATAATGGATGTCGGGCTAATGAATCTGCTAAAAACTTACCTGATATGGTATCAGCTATTAATATCGATGGCAAAGAGCAATTATTTTATAAAACTTTTAAAATAGATGTTGCGGTAATTAAAGCAACATATGCTGATGAATCGGGAAATGTTTCACTAGAACATGAAGCTTTAATTGGGGAACAATATAATATGGCAATTGCTGCACATAACTGTGGGGGGATAGTTATTGCTCAAGTTGAAAAAATTGTACCAAAAGGAAGTCTTCGCGCAAGAGATGCTATGATTCATTCATCATATGTTGATTATGTAGTAGTGACTGAACCTGATTATTCTTTAGGAGACTACAATTTACCTGGATATCGTCCTGAAATTGTTGGTGATAAAAGGGTGCCTTTAGAAGATGTTAAAATAAGGGAACTAGATAATCGTAAAGTTTGTGGCAGAAGAGCCGCAATGGAACTAAAGAGCGGTGATGTTATCAACTTAGGTGTTGGTATGCCTGATAGTGTTGCTAATGTTGCTATTGAAGAAGGCTTTTCTGATGATTTATATTTGTCTGTTGAAACTGGTCCAACTGGAGGAGTTCCAATCGGAGGTGTAGCTTTTGGTGGTTCAATAAATCCGGATTCAGTTGTATCAACTGCGGAACAATTTGATGCTTATAATGGTGGTTCTCTTGATATGGCTGTTTTAGGTCTTGCGGAAGTAGATAAATTTGGTAATGTCAATGTTTCTAAATTTGGGCCTCGGGTTACAGGTCCTGGTGGATTTATTAATATTACGCAATGTACTAAAAAAGTGGTATTTATTGGGACATTTACCACTAAAGGGTTAGAAGAAGAAATTATTGATGGCAAGTTAGTAATAAAGCAGGAAGGTGCTAAAAAGAAATTTGTTGATAGTGTTGAACAAATAACATTTAGTGCTAAACAAGCCAGAATTAATGGTCAAGAAATCTTATATGTAACTGAAAGAGCTGTATTTAAATTAGATGATGAAGGTATTACTTTAATTGAAATAGCACCAGGTGTAAATGTAGTTAGTGATATATTAGAACAAATGGATTTTAAACCAAATGTTAGTGATGAATTAAAATTAATGTATGAAAGAATTTTTAAAGATGAAAAAATGAATTTAGTTATTTAAAGAGGGTTTTATAATGGAATATGGTAAGATGGCTAAATATTATGATTTATTTTATAAAGATAAAGATTATAACAAAGAAATTAACTTTATTGTTAGTTTAATAAATGATCGAAAAACTATTTTAGATGTTGGTTGTGGTACAGGGATACATATGCACTTATTAGAATCTATTGGCTATGAGGTTGATGGTATTGATTTAAGTAAAGATATGTTAGATATTGCAGATTCAAGAGTAAATGGTAAAGTTTATCAAGGTAATTTATTGGATTATAAAATAAATAAAAAATATGATGTAATTATCTCTATGTTTGCGGTTTTTAATCATTTAAAAAGTTATAAAGAATTAGAAAAAGGCATATTAAACAGTTATAATCATTTAAAAGATAATGGTATTTTAATAATTGATTTGCATAATGGAAGAAGTAATGGAGAAAAAGAAACAAATTATAACGAATTTAAAAGAATAATGCAGTGGCAATTTGATAAAGAACACTTTATTGAACATACAGATATAGATTATATTATAGATAATAAAATATATCATGATATGCATGAATTTAAAATTTATGAAATAGATAAGATTAAAGATATATTAAATAAATATAATTTAAAGTATAAATTATATGAAAATTATAGTTTTAATGAAGCAAGTGATAAGAGTAAAAATATAGAAATTGTAATAAAACATTAGTGAAAGCTGTGTTTTTTTTGACTTTAAATAAAAGTTGTAGTATAATGTTATTGAAATGTGATAAATATTACCGCTTTTAATAATATAATAACAAGGAGGTTTATATGAATTACAATGCTATTTTAACAGAATATATAGATAAATGTCCATATGATGAACCAATATTTATTGAAGATATAAAAAAATATTTTGAAGCTATTGTTGGTGATAAAATAGATAAAGTTATTAAAACTATTTATGTCTATATTAATCGTTTAGTAAAAAAACATATATTAGTTCAATATTTAAAAGGAATTTATTATAAACCAACTATAGATATTTTTGGGGAAAGTGAAATAGATAAGGAAACTATTATTAATAAAAAATATTTGGAAGATGATAACGGATGTAAAGGTTTTACATATGGCGCTACATTATTTAATCAATTAGGATTAACAACTCAAGTCCCTAGATATTATTATATAGTAACCAATGAATGTCCAAACAATAATAAATATAATAACTATTCTTTAGGTGTAATTATTAAAAAGCCAAAAATAGAAATAAATGATAATAATTATAAATATTTACAATTATTAGATTTACTTAATAATAAAGAAAAAATATTTGTGGAAGTTGATATAAACAAAGAAAAAGATATTATTTATAAATTTATAAAAAGTAACGGTTTAGAAATGGAAGAAATATTTAGGTATGCTAAAGAAACAGATAATAAAAAAGCTATAGAAAAGCTTTTTGAAATGGAGTAGAATATGGATAGAAAATTGTTAAAAACAATTATTAGAAAAATATCTAAAAGAAGTAATATAAGTAATTATATATTAGAAAAAGATTATTATGTTTGTCTTGTATTAAAGGATTTATCTTTGAAACAAGACAAATTACAAGCCTATTTTAAAGGTGGAACTGCTGTTTATAAAATTTTGGATAATTTTAATAGATTCTCTGAAGATATAGATTTAACTGTTAAAGTAAATGATGATGAATCAAATAATAGTAATAAAACTAGGTTAAAAAAATCAGCTTTAGGATATAATATCCCTAATTTAGAACTTATAAAAGAAGAAACAGTTGATAAAAAAGGGAGTATAACGGCATTTTATAAATATGAATCTTTATTTGGAACAGGAAATTTATTTAAATCTGGAAAAATACAAATTGAAGCTACTTCATTTACAGTTTCAGAACCAGTTAATGTTTATGAAATTGAACCATTAATTTATAAATATGCAACAGATGATGAAAAGAAAATTTTAAAAGAATATGGAATTAATCCATTTAGTATTGGAATAATAACTCTAGAAAGAATTTTTGTTGATAAAATCTTTGCGGCAGAATTTTACTATGAAAGAGAAATGTATAGAGATTTTGCTAAACATATTTATGATATTGTAACAATGATGAAAGATGATAAAATAAAAGCTTTATTAAAAAAACGAGAAGAATTTCTAAAATTAGTTGAATATAAAAGACAAGAAGAAAAAGTAAGACTTGGAGGAATACCAGATAATAAAAGAATTTTAGATTTTAGTTACTTAAAATTGCATTTTGGTAGGGAAGTAAGTCAAGCACTTAATGAAATGCAAAAGATATATGTGTTTGATGATGTTAATAAAATGACAATTAATTATGTAGAAAAAGCATTATCAGAACTAGTTGAAAAGCTTAAAATTATATTAAATTAAGCTTTTTTTGTCGATTTTTGTCGAACGGTTCTTTTTATTATGCCTTGACATATAATAAATATATGTGGTAAAATTGTTTTCACAACCAAAGAAATGGAGATGATATCGTGGTAAGTAAAATTGATTATGTGTATGAAATGGACAAATCTAATGAAGCTCAATTAATCGGAGCTAAAGTGGCAACTATTGATGGATATGCAGTGAAAAGTTTTGAGTATTATGTTGGTTTAAGTTTAAATATAAATGATGTAATTAATAATACATCTATTCAAGAAAAATTAGGGGTTAGAAATATTGCAAGTTTTGAAAGAAATTACTATGCTGCTAATGCTGCAGGAATAGTATATTTTCCTCAAACTGGTAGTTATGGCTTTTTAGGAAAGTCAGACACTGTTATTGATTATTCAGAAGATAAGTCTGTAGAAGAATCACTTGATATAGTGGTTGCTCCATTTAGAGAAATGGAAGTATCAAGTGAAGAATTTAAAGAACAAATTGAAAATACTTTTGAATTAGATGATCCAATGGTTGAATTTTATGATTTACCTTATACGCGTACACGAATTTCAACAAAATAGTTTTTTCACAAAAAAGTGAAAAAACTTTTTGTTTGGGCATATAATTTAGTGGTGAAGATAATGGATGGAATAAGTTTTGGTAATGGCGAGATAAAAATTGTTGATAGAGCAAGTATAACTTTATCAGGAGTAGAAAAAATAGTAAGTTTCGATGATGAAGAGTTTTTAATGGAAACAACTATGGGTAATTTAAGAATACTAGGAGAATCTTTAGAACTTTTAAAACTGGATACTAATGATGGTAATGTGAAAATAAAGGGTAAAATTAATACACTCGCTTATATTGATGGTAAAGTTAAAAATAAAGAAGAAAGTGTTATAAGTAAATTATTTAAATGAATAGTACTGTTCAATTAATATCATTTTTAGTATCTTTTATCTATGGTATTATCTTTTATTTACTTACAAGATTTAATAAATATATTATAGAAAATAGAAAAATAGTATTTAGATTTATTATTACTTTAATATTTATTATTGATATTGCAATATTATATATTTATATAATATATCGTATTAATCATGGCTATTTTCATATATATTTTATATTTACTGTAATAATTGGTTTTATAGTAACGCATGTTTTTTATGGAAGAATAAAAAACATGTGTAAAAAATATGTCAAAAAGTTAAGAAAAAAGTAAAATAATAATTGTTATTTTACTTTTTTTGATATAATGAAGAGTAGAAAAAGGAGAAAAAATGAAAAAAACCAAGAAAGAAAAGAAAAGATTAGTGTTTATTTCGTTTTGTATAATAGGGTTATTAGTAACTTTGGTTTCATCTGTTTTTAAAGACTGGCAAGAAATAATGGATAATAATAGCCAAATTAAGGCTTTAAGTGCCGAATATGAGAAATTGCTTAATGAAGAAGAAAAGTTAGAAAGTGATGTTACAAAATTACAAGATAGTGAATATGTAATGCGTTATGCTAAAGAAAAATTTATGTATAGCGAAGATGGAGATACAATATTAAGAATGGATTAAAATTCATTCTTTTCTATTATTTTATCAATTAAACCATATTCTAGAGCTTCGTTTGCTGATAGGAAATTGTCGCGTTCAGTATCATTATAGATTTTTTCTAGTGGTTGATTTGTATTTTTAGCTAGAATTTGGTTTAGTTTTTCTTTTAATTTGATAATTCTCTCAGCGGCAATTTTGATGTCTGTTGCTTGACCTTGAGCACCTCCGAGTGGTTGATGAATCATTACTTCCGTATTAGGTAAGGCATATCTAATGTTACCACTAGATAAAAGGAAGGCCGCCATAGATGCCGTCATGCCAATACCAATAGTTATTACATTGCTTTTAATGAAATTCATAGTATCATATATACTCATGCCAGACGTAATAGATCCACCAGGACTATTGATATATAAATAAATATCTTCGTTAGATAAATTATCTAAATATAAAAGTTCACTAATTACAATAGAAGCAACTGAATCATCGATTTCACCAGTTAAAAAGATAATTCGGTCTTTTAGAAGTCTAGAATATAAATCATAGGCATATTCTTTATTACTACTTTTTTCTATTACTGTTGGAATAATATTCAAAATAATCACCTAAAATAATAATAGTAAAAACTGCGATATTTTATTCAAAAAAAATTTAATTTATGATATAATTTTATAGAATAGAGGGATTGAAATGGAAAAAGTAAAAATTACTTTTCAGGATAATAGTGAACATTACTATGAAAAAGGAACACTTTTTTATGATGTAAGTAAAGACTATAATATGGAAAATATTATGGGATATAAAATTGGTAATGAAGTATATTCTCTAGATACTAAAGTAATAGAAGAAGAAAAGATTGAATTTATTAATACTAATGATATAATTGGTAATAAAATATATAAAGCAGGATTGAAATATTTATTTGAAATTGCTTTAATTGAGACTTTTCCAGGAATGGAAGTAAGTTATGAACATAGTGTTCCAAGAGGAATGCTGGGAGTTGTTAAGGGCGATAAAATATTAACGCAAGATGATTTATCAAAGATTAAAGAAAGAATGGCTGTAATAGTTGGTAATAATGAGAATATTGAGAGATTAAATGTTCATCCTAAAGATGCAATTAAATATTATAAAAGATGTAATGAATTAGAAAAAGCGATGAATGTTCAAAGTGTTAGTGATAAATTAGTTACTTTATATAAGTTGCATAATAAATTAAATTATTTTTATTCAATTATGCCATATAATACAGGAAGTATTAATAAATATGAACTTATATATTTGGGTAATAATAGAATTATATTTATGTTTCCAAGTACTAAAAGTAATGGTGAAGTACCTGAATATGTGCATTATGATAATATAATTGAATCATTCTTTAAAGGAAAGAAATGGCTAGATAATTTAGGAATGCCCTACATAAGTGATTTAAATAAAACTATAGGTAGTGGTAAAATTAAAGATTTTATTAGATCTAGTGAACTTATGTTTAGTTTAGATATTGCTAAAGTAATAGATGAAATTGTTCGAGATAAAGATATTAAATTTATTTTAATTGCAGGACCATCTTCTAGTGGAAAGACTACAACTACTAAAAGAATGGCTTATTACCTAGAGGCTTTAGGGTATGATACCGTTAAAATAAGTTTAGATGATTATTTTGTAAATAGAGAAGATACTCCGAAGGATGAAGAGGGTAAATATGATTTTGAACGAATAGATGCTATTGATATAGAATTATTTAATCAAGATTTAAATAGATTACTTAATGGTGAAGAAATAAATTTACCAATATATAATTTCTTAAGTGGTAAAAGAGAATATTCGAAAAATAAAGTAAAATTAAAAGAAAATAGTATATTTTTAATCGAAGGGTTACATGCTTTAAATGATGAACTTACAAAGGATGTTGATAAGAAATGTAAGTATCGAATTTATTTAAGTCCTTTTATTCCTTTAAATATAGATGAACATAACTATGTTTCAACAATTGATCTAAGATTACTTAGAAGAATTGTTAGGGACAACCGTACTAGAGGTTATGATGTATTTAATACTATTGATAATTGGCAAAGAGTAAGAAGAGGAGAGGAAAAATATATTTTTCCATATATTCATCAAGCAAATATAATTATCAATACAGCTTTAGCTTATGAAGTTGGAGTGCTAAAGGTTTATGTTGAACCATTATTACTTTCAGTGGGTGTTGATTCCATTTATTATGAGGAAGCAAGGAGATTAATAGATTTTTTAAAGATATTTTTCCCAATACCTGGGGAATTTGTCACAGATGATTCAATATTGCGCGAATTTATAGGAGGAAATGATGATTAAAGTAGCAATTAATGGTTTTGGTAGAATAGGGAGACTGGCATTTAGACAAATAGTTACACAAACAGATTTTGATATTGTAGCTATCAATGATGTAACAAGTGCAGAAGATTTAGCATATTTAGTTAAGTATGACACAGTTCACAGAAGCTTTCATGAAGATGAAATAACTTATGAAGGTGACTCTATTGTTGTTGCAGGCACCAAAAGAATTAAAGTTTATTCTGAATTGGATCCCGCAGATTTACCTTGGGGTGAATTGGGTGTTGATTTAGTACTTGAATGTACTGGTAAATTTACAAAGTATGAAGATGCTAAAAAACATTTAGATGCCGGAGCAAAAAAAGTTTTAATTTCGGCTCCTGGCAAAGGTTTAATGAAAACAATAGTTTATAATGTTAATCATAATGATTTAACAAGTGAAGATACAATAGTATCAGCAGCAAGTTGTACAACTAATTGCCTTGCTCCAGTACTAAAAGTTATTAATGATAACATTGGTATTAAAAAAGGTTTTATGACAACTGTTCATGCTTATACTAATGATCAAGCAACCCTAGATATTGCTCATAAAAAAGGTATTAAAGCAAGACGGGGTAGAGCATGTGCTCAAAATATTGTTCCAGCTTCAACTGGGGCTGCTAAAGCCATAGGTTTAGTTATTCCAGATTTACTTAATAAAATGGATGGTAATGCATTTAGAGTTCCTGTTGCTGATGGTTCAGTTATCGATGTAACACTAGAACTTAAAAAGAATACTACAGTTGAAGAAATAAATAATTTATTTAAAAATAATCAAGATGAAACTCTAAAATATACAGAAGACCCAATTGTATCAAGTGATATTATTGGTAAAAAATATGGAGCTTTAGTTGATGGGCTTTCAACAAGTATTGTTGAGGCAGATGGTACTCAACTAGTTAAAGTAGTAGCTTGGTATGATAATGAATACGGTTATACCGCACAGATGCTTAGAACTGCTAAAAAAATGTTTGAATAATTAAAAGAATTTCACTAACATATTGTGAAATTCTTTTTTAGTGGTCAAGTCAGTGGTCAAGTTGGTGGTCAAGTCGGTGGTTAAGTATACATGAAACTGGACATCAAAGTGGACATGAAACTTAAAAATGTAAATGAATTTGTTCATTTTCTATAATACATTTTAAATTTATCAGACGCGTCTGCCAAATTTAAATAAACAGTTTTTACTTTTATATTTGAATTCGGTCAACGCGTTGACCGAATTTGTTCGCTTTTTAAACTATAATCAAAAATAGTATAATAATATAAATTTCCCGAATATATGCCAAAAATTTGATATTAAAACAAATAACATTCTTACTGAAAATTAGTTAAATTTAAATTCGGTCAACATGTTGACCGAATTTACCCATTAATAACCATAAATGAATTTGGCAGACGCGTCTGCCAAATTCAAATTATAAATTAAGCTTATTTTTTATTTATTGTTTCTAAAAATACTTTTTCTTCTTCTATAGTTTTAATTAGTTCTTTTTCTGTAGGAAGATGTAACATATATTCTGCTGCAAATATAGTTGCATTATCCTCAGGTAAAGTATATTTTACAACAGTTTCATTTTTATTAGTGCATAATAGTATACCAACTGTTTTATTTTCATTTTCATTTCTTATTTCTCTATCATAATAATTAACATACATTTGCATTTGGCCAATATCTTGATGTGTTACTTTTCCTATTTTTAGGTCAAATATTACAAAGCATTGTAATATTCGATTATAAAATACTAAATCAGGATAGAATTGGTCATTTCCTATAGTTATTTTAACTTGTGAACCAACAAAAGTAAAACCTTTTCCTAGTTCCAATAAAAATTCTTTTAAGTGTTCTAATATATTTTTTTCTAAATCATATTCATGATATTTATCATTATCTTTTAAATCAAGGAATTCTAAAACTAAAGGGTCTTTTATTATATCTTTAGTTTCTTTTATTTCGTGACCTTTTTCAGCTAATTGTAGTATTTTATCTGTATTAGCATTAGATATAAGTCTTTCATATAATAAAGAATTAATTTGTCTTTGTAATTCTCTTACACTCCAATTAGAATTAATACATTCATTAAAATAAAAGTTTCTTTTTTTCTCGTTGTTAATTCGAAGCAATATTAAATAATGAGACCAGTTTAAATGGAGATTTATTAATTTATAATCTGGAAAAGTAGAATAAAACTTTCGCATTCTTCTTAGATTTTCTACTGAAAATCCATTTCCATATTTTGCCGCTAACATTTGTGATAAAATATTAATAATATTATCGCCATAAGTAGCTCTTTCATCACCATTTTGCATTTTGACTATTATTTCTCCGATTTTCCAGTATATATAAAGCATTTCTGAATTAGCGGTATAATATACTTTCCTTCTGGCATCATCAATCAATGTACTAATATCATTATAAATGTTATTAACAACTTTTTCTTCGATAACAGGTTTGGTATTCATAACCAAAACCCCCTTTCGATGTATTACTATAACACATTCAAATCAAAAAAATTGTCGAAAAATGTCGAAGAAGTTAAAAAAATCAAATTTTTTTGTGATTATCCCATTTTTAAAGTTGGACAACGCGTTGTCCAAATATATTATGTTTTGATTTGATAAAATCTAAAATATAACTTACTTTGAATTTCACCGACGCGTCGGTAAAATCTGTTCGTGTTTTAAGTAATATATATTTTGTATCATAGTTTTTAAAATTTCCCAAATATATGTCAAAAAATAAAAATTATATAAGTTAGATAAAATGTGTTTAATATGATATATAATGAATTTCACCGACGTGTCGGTGAAATCTATATGTAATAATATATTTAATCAGTAATGAAATACGTCAACATGTTGACGCATTTTAATAAATATTTTATCTTTCTTTGGTTCTTAATAATTTATTTGTTAATAATTTAGATTCATTTGGTAATGTTTGATAATGGAAACTTGTTTGGATTAATTCTAAACAAGTTTCATCATCTAGTTTATTATCACTATTAATAATACTTTTTAATATATATGGGGATATGATTACATAACTTAATTTAAATATTTCCCATACTTCTTTATCAATATCACATATAAATTCTATTTTTTTATTTATTTTTAATAAGCTATATATTTCATTTATTTTATCTATAATTATTTTTCTTTTATTTAATATATCTGATTCATTTTCTAAATGATTATATTCTTGATAATCACTTACTAAAGAATAAAATATATTATTGGAATCTTTTATTGTAAAACCACTCATTTTTTTAATTGTTTCTTCAATTAAGAGAGGATTTAAAAAGTTTTTAAGAGTATCATATTTAGTATTATCCCAAGTTATATCCATAGCAAATATGCCTACTATATTATATTTAGAATCATTTATAAAACACATGTTGGAGGCGTGTGATTCTTCATTTTTCCATTTAATAGTACTTGTATTAATACCTAATGCATCACATATGGCCATGAAAAAATTACAATAGCCAATACATACTATAGGTTCTGTATATAATATATGGTTTAAACTTCTACTTACTAAAGTACTTTCATTTTCTTGTTCTCTTAAATATGGTCTTTCCTTTAATAAATTATATATACTATATATTTGTTCTAATGGAGATTTATTTATTAAATTACTAGCAATATCTGTAATTATTTGATAAATACATTTAATTTCTTCTAAAGATATTATTTCATTTACAGTATATTTATCCATAAAATAAGTATTTTCGGTGGCAATATTATTTATAATAAGTAATTTATCATTCCATGATAAATTGCTTATATCTAATATTACATTATCTATTATATCTATAGATTCTAAATCAAATAATATATAAATTGGCATTGTATTTGCTACTTGTTTAGTAAATTCATCTAGATTATTTTTTAAATAATCTAGATGATCTTTATTATATTCTTCAAAATCACTAATATATATTTTTTTAGATTTTATAAAATCTAAATAATTTTTAGTGCTTGGAAAAAATAATGTATATGTATATAAATTATCTATATAATTTGTAGTTATATGCATATATATAGCTTCTTCATTATCAGGAATAATTATTATATTAACTTGCATTATATATCCCTCGTTTTCAAGTTGCTAATATAACACAATTTGTGTCTAAAGTCTATAGAATTAACAAAAAAAAGATTGAAAATATAAAATATACATGATATTATTAATATAGTAAGGATAGATGATTATGGAAGAAAAACAAAAATTAAATAAAAGACAAGTATTGTTAATTGTTTTAGGTATTGCAATACTTATTGTTTTGGTGGTAGGAGTAACTTATGCTTATTTTCAAAGTCAATTAGATGATGGGGCTAATGCTAATGTTGATGTTGATACCGATATACCAGATAATTTAGTATTTGATGTTAATAAAGATATTGGTATAACTATTACTCAATTTAATTTTGGACCTAATGCGGGAAATCAAAGTGATAGTGCTATAGCTAGTGCTAGTTTAACCGCCAACAGTACTAATAATACTGCAACTTATACTTATTATGTTTATTTTAAAATAAATAATAATAATTATGTTTATACAACTGCCGATCAAAAGCCAGAAATCATTCTTACAGTAACAGATCCAACTGGAGCACCAGTTACTTCAATTGATGGTTTAACATACAATCAAGAATTAGGAGGTTTTGATATTACAACTGCCAATGGCACATTTGCAGTAGCAAGTGAGTATACTATAACATCTAATTCTAGTGTAAAACCAACAGTACAAGAATGGGAGTTTACCGCAACATTTATAAATCTTGATACTGACCAAGGTGATAATGCCGGCAAAAAGATGGATGCTGAAATTATAATACAACAAAATGAATTAAAGCCTACTTTAGCACAATATGTCATAGGTCAATATACAGGAACAGATGGAGATAATGGACTTTACTACCATGATGCAGATTTAGCAAATGGAGCAGCAGATAATGGTTATAGATATGCTGGAGCAAATCCAAATAATTATGTATGTTTTGGTTCAACAACAACACCGTGTCCTGTAGAAAATCTATATCGAATTATTGGCGTGTTAAATGATAATGGCGAATACCAAGTAAAATTAATAAAGAGTGATTATACAACAAGTGCCATGCTTGGAACAGATGGAAGAGATTATCAGGGAACAGTAGCTGAAGTAGGAATGCCAACAGACTATTATAAAGGAGACATGACACAATCTGATATTGCCACATATCACTGGAATTATGATACAAGTGTAAGTAGTAATGGCTCAAATAACTGGACAACAAGTGAATTTAATACAATAAATTTAAATAAAAATTATTGGAATTATTTAGGAGCAACTTGGCAAAATTTAATAGCACCAACAACATGGCATCTTGGAGGAATGACATCAAACGGCTATACAGCCAAAGCGTTTTATGATGGCGAAAGAAATAATGCGGGATATAGTAGTAATCCAATAACATATACTGATGAAATAGGATTAATGTATCCAAGTGATTATGGTTATGCCGCATATCCTTATGTTTGGACAACAAATTTAAGTGGTTATAGTAGTTCTTCAATAACATCAGATAATTGGTTATATATGGGACTTTTCGAATGGACAATTACTCCGATTTCGGCGTACAGCTATAGCGCATTTTTTCTGCTCATCAGCGGTCAAGTCGACGCTAATGATGCTAATTACGGGCTTGCGGTCCGCCCTGTCTTTTATCTAAACTCTAATGTAGAATATAATGGTGGAAGTGGAACTGAAAGTGACCCATTTACTTTGGTAGTGTGATAAACCTTAATCCTCCGCTGGCGGCGTGTCCGCCCGGAGGTCGCGAGTTATCAACGAAAATATAAAAATAAGAAAGGATGCTATGAATACATTAAAAGATATATCAGTAAATAATAAAAGTGTAGTTATTAGATGTGATTTTAATATTCCTATGGAAGGAACTAAAATTACAGATAATAGTAAGATAGTTAAGAGCTTGGATACTTTAAAGTATTTACTTAATAACAATTGTAAGATTGTTATAATAAGTCATTTTGGAAGAGTAAAAAGTGAAGAAGATAAGAATAAATTTACTTTAAAGTATGTGGGAAGAGAACTGGCTAATTTACTTGGTCATGAAGTTAAGTTTGTGAGTAGTTGTTATGGTGAAAAAGTAAAGAAAATAGTTGATAATGCTAAATTAGGTGATGTAATACTTTTAGAAAATACTAGATTTATGGATTATCCAGAAAAACTTGAAAGTTCTAATAATTTGGAACTTGCTAAATTTTGGGCAAGTTTAGGAGAAGTATATATTAATGATGCATTTGGATCAATGCATAGAGCTCATGCATCAACTGCTGGTATTGCAAAATATTTACCACATGCTATAGGTTTTTTAGTAGAAGAAGAACTTAATAATTTAGAAGTACTTATTAAAGATACTCCAAGACCATTTGTAGTATTTATGGGTGGTGCTAAAGTTGATGATAAATTACCTATTATAAAGTCATTAATTAATAGATGTGATTATTTACTTCTTGGTGGTGGTATTGCTAATTCCTTCTTAAAAGCTAAAGGAGCCAATATTGGAGATAGTTTAGCTACTAATGATGAAAATATATTAAAAGAAATAAAAGAATTATTGAATACTTATAAAGAAAAAATAGTATTACCAATAGATTTTACTATTGATAATGGAATAATATATGATATTGGTAATAAAAGTATTGATTTATATAAAAAATATATAAATAGTGCTAGTATAGTGTTTGTTAATGGTACTTGTGGTAAGTTTGAAGATGAGAGATTTACGGAAGGAACTGTAGGTTTATTTGAAACATTAAAGGAAAGTGGTAAAACAGTAATTATTGGTGGGGGAGATACTGCAAGTGCCGTTAAGAAGTTTGGTTTTGATAATGCATTTAGTTTTGTTTCAAGTGGTGGGGGAGCAACACTTGAATATATTGCTGATAAAACTCTAAAAGCTCTAGAATGGATGAAATAATGAAGTATTTAGTTGGAAATTTTAAAAATAAATTAAATAAAAATGATATAGTTAAATATAGTAATAGATTAAATGAATTAAGTTTTAAAAATATAGAAGTTATTGTATGTCCATCAAGTATATACTTGAGCTTTTTTAATGGCATTAATTATAAATTAGGAGTACAAGATATTTCTTCATTTATAGATAAAACTATAACTGGGGAGATTACAGGTGAACAACTTAAAAGTATGGGTGTAGAATATGTAATAGTTGGACATAGTGAAAGAAGAATATATAAAAATGAATTAAATATTGATTTTATAAATAAAATCAATAATGCTATAGATAGTGGTATTAAAGTAATATATTGTATTGGGGAGAGTCTAAGTGATAAAGAAAATGGTAATACATATATGACTCTAGAAAAACAAATTAGTGAAGTACTTAATAATGTTGAATTAAAGGGTATTATGATCGCCTATGAGCCTGTTTGGGCTATAGGTAGTGGTATTATACCTACCACTAAAGAAATTAAAGAAAATATAGGCTTTATAAAGGATATAATAGAAGAGAAATATGATATTAAATTAAAAGTATTATATGGTGGTAGTGTTAATAGTGATAATATAGGTGAATTAAACACTATAAAGAATGTTGATGGTTTTTTAGTTGGAGGAGCATCAACTAATATAGATAGTCTAGAAAGTATTTTGATTGAACTTGAAAAATAGAATCTGAAGGTTACTTCACATTCTATTTTATAGTACATAATATTCTCTGGCAAATATTCTATTGTCACTACAATACTCCATTATAAATTTATTATCTTTCTTACATATAATAATACCTATTGTTTTATCTTGAGTTGGTTTTCTTAAAGTTTTATCAATATAGTTCATATATACTTCTATTTGACCTATGTGTTCTTTTTTTAGCTCAGTTACTTTAAGTTCTACTACTACAAAGCAATTAAATTCATAATTGTACAATAGCAAATCAATATAATTGTAGTTATTACCTATTTTTATTTTATATTCATTAGCAATATAACAAAATGAGTTACCTAATTCTTTTAAAAAATCATCTAAATTTTCAAGAATAACTTTTTGTAATACTTTTTCAGAAATTATTTCTTTATTGGTAGTATTTTTAATAGCAATAGGATTTTTAATAAAATCAACAACATCAGTTTCTTTTTTAGTAATTAACTTTTCTTTAGTTTTATCATCTAATCGTTCATATTCTTTGTTTTTAATTCGTTCACGAAGCTCTCTAACCGATAAACTTTGTTGTTCTGTAATCATTATGTAATAGTTGATTTCATCAATATTATCTAATGATAATAGCTCGCTATAATGACTCCAAGTCAATTGTGTCGACAGTGTCGACACTTTTTGATTATTAAATAACAAATAGAATTGTCGAATTCTAAATAATGTTCTTTTAGTATAACTAACTCCTAATTCACTAGTTAATCTTTTAGAATATTCATTTATAATTTTTTCACCATATTGTTTACCAGCCTCACTTAATAATTTACCTACATTATAATAAGTATTAAGATCACTTCTATTTTTACTATAATCTTTTACTTTTTTAGTTATTTCATTATTTATTAATTCATTTTTTATTTCATTATAATAATTCATAGTCCTCCTTATATTTCTTGATATTCTCTAGCAAGTATTCTGGAATCACTACAATACTCCATTATAAACTTATTATCTTTTTTACAGATAATAATACCTATTGTTTTATCCTGAGTTACTTTTCTTAAAGTTTTATCAATATAATTGATATATACTTCAATTTGTCCAATGTGTTCTTTTTTAAGTTCAGTAATTTTAAGTTCTACAACAACATAGCAGTTAAACTCAATATTATATAAAAGTAAATCAATATAATTATATCTATTATCAATTTTTATTTTATATTCATTAGCAATATAACAAAATGAATTACCTAGTTCTTTTAAAAAATTATCTAAATCTTCTAGGATAAGTTGATGTAATACCTTTTCAGAAATTATTTCTTTATTTGTATTATTTTTAATAATAATAGGATTCTTAATAAAATCTTTAATTATTAATTCTTCTTTAGATATTATTTTTTCTTTAAATTCAATAGGCAATCTATTATATTCATCACTTTTAATTCTGCTTTTTAATTCATCTCTAGTAAGATTTTGTTCTTCACTAATATGAATATAGTATTTTATTTCATTAATATCTTTTATAGGCAACAATTCTCTATAGTGACTCCATGTTAATTGGTGCCCTAAAGGGGCACCTTTTTCAATTAACCAATAAAATTGGCGCATTCTTTTTAATGTAGTTGTATTGTACTTTTTACCAACTTCATTAATTAATTTCAAAGAGAAATTCTTAATAATACCTTCACCATAATGCTTACCAGCTTCACTTAACAACTTACCGACATTATAATAAGTAGTAAGATCACTTTTGTTCTTACTATAATCTTTTACTTTTTTAGTTATCTCATTATTTATTAATTCATTTTTAATTTCGTTATAATAATTCATAATTCCTCCATTTAATTTAAAGCATAAGTAGTAACTAAAATATCATCGCTTGTAGTATATTTAATAATATATTCATCGTTTTCTTTAACTATTAATAATCCTATTGTTTTATTATGATTAATGTCTTTTATATTATTTTCTATATAGTTAACATAAAAAATTAATTGTCCTATATCAGTATGTTTTATTTTTCTGGTTTTAACTTCTACTACTACAAAGGCATTTAATTTATAATTAAAGAATAATAAATCTTGTTTTTAGTCTTATTATCTATATGTATTTTATATTCATGACCTATAAGAGCAAATCCGGTACCTAATTCTAGAAATTTATCTTCCAGTAAAGATATGATATATTTGTGAATTGCTTGTTCATTAATTTTATCCATATTTTTATCTGTCTTTAATATTATTGGATCTTTTATCATATCTTTAATTGATAATTAAGTATTATTAGTATCACTAATAATTTCAATATGTTCTTTATCAACATAAGATAATCTATCAAAA
>CALVKF010000010.1 GCA_944332555.1 uncultured Bacilli bacterium | reverse complement strand
ATGACTATGGTTGTAGTAATTTCTGTTGGGGTCTTATTGACCTTTTTTTTCTATTTCCTTTGGCCAATATTAAATGCCAACTTTACAGTAAAATCGCAATGTTCAAAGGCCGCATGTGACTGTGCTAACAGAGAAGTAATTGATGGTATTGAATATTGTACAAATTGTCGTATTGATGGTGAGCCAATTGAGGATATGAGATGTTTATATAAAGGGTAGGGATGTAAATGAGAGAGTCAATTAGTATTACAACTATATTTCAAATATTTATTTTGTTCGTTTTACTATTTACGGCGATAATGTGCTTAACAATAAATAATTCTAATGCTTTTGGTGTTAAGGATTCTATTGTTAATGCTATTGAAGCTTTAGATGGTAATTATTTAGATGGGGCAGATTTAAATGAAGAAATAGTTCAGGTTATTCAAGAAACTTCATATAGAACTTCAGGAAAGTGTCCTGATGATTATGATGGTTTTGATAGAGCTGGAAATTCTGTAGGTAGTAATAGTAGTGATGCTGCTGTTTGTATTAAAGAAGTTGATGTTACTGGTGGAATAGATGAAGCTTTAAGTGGTTTTGCTCAAGATGATTTTGTCGATGGTAAATATTATAGTGTTGTATTGTTTTTTCAATTAGATATACCTGTTTTTAAACAAATATTTAATTTTCAAACTAAAGGTGAAACAAGAATAATTTATAATACCATAGATGATATTAATGATGAAATTAAAGTTGGTGCTAATGATGATTTACCTGATTCTCCGTATGATAATAAAGGTAATTTAGATAGTAGAGAGCCTACTAGAGGTGATGATAGTAATGTTAATAATCCTGTGAGAAATCCTGGAGTAAGTTCTTCGGGTGGAGGAACTACTACTCAAGAACCAGAAGAAGAGGAAGAAGAAACTTCAACTTTATCTACTTGTGATTTTTCTGATTTAGGAATAGATGAAACATTAAAAAATATGGGTGGTGTTGCATTCTTTAACGAAGAAATTTATTCTACTGATGGCTCATCAGTAATTGGTACTGCTACTGCTGGAGTTAAATTCAAAATTCAAGGAGAAGTTAATAATCGCTGGGCAATAGATTATAATAATGGTGAAATTTGTGGTTTAGTTGATACTGCTAATATGGGAATTAATCTAAAAGATTACATTCCAGAGGCATCTTATAATATTACTAACGCATCTTCTAGTATATTTAGAACTGGTGGTGAAAGCATTACTGGTTTGACAGGAAGAAAATTATATAGTGATGAATTTAATGATTTTGTTCCATGTACATATAGCTTTGCAAAAGTTGTAAAAGTTGCAGCTCAAAAAGCTGTAGATGGTGGAGATAGATTGGTAATATATGAAGCATATCGTCCTAATAGTGTTACAACTTATGCCTATGATCAATTTACAAGATTCTTGAGAACAAGACCTGACTTAAATTATTATGTTAATACAACATTTTTAACTAATAATTTTGTGGCAAGTAACTTTTTATCACAATATGGTTCGGTTCATAATAGAGGATGTGCAGTGGATGTTCAACTTGCTAGTGGTATGGATGGGTTGGTAATGCACGAATTAAGTGTAGCGGCGGCGAGATATCAAACTAATAATCTACCAAGTGTTCAAAAATTGACAAATTATTTTTTAAGTGCAGGAGCCAAATCTATTTCTAGTGAATGGTGGCATTTTGAAGGTACTTGTACAATTTATGACAATGCAGATATTTGGAGTGCTGTATAATGAGAGAAGTCAGTGGATCTACCTGGGTATTTCAAATAATGATATTGTTTATTCTAATATTTGCTTGTTTCTTAACTCTAGTTCTTAATTATAATAAGGCATATCGAGTTAAAAATAATATGGTATCAATTATTGAAGTACACGAAGGAATATCAGAAGAATCATTAGCACTTATTAATAATGTGTTGCGTGGTGAAGGCTATTCAAATACTGGTCAATGTCCCCGTGGTGAAGATAATTGGTATGGTGTCATAAATTATGAGGGAGATTATGAAGAAGCAGTGGAAGGAAAAAGATATAATTTTTGTTTTAAAAGATATAAAACTGTTGAAGATGATGAATATTATGAAATAAAAGTATTTTATGAGTTTTCTCTCCCTTTTTTAGGACCAATAAGTGTATTTCCTATAACTGGCAGAACTGACAACTTTATGGGAAGTAATAATCAAATTTTAGATGAGTAGTAGAAAGGAAATGATTTTATGAATGTAATTATAGCAAATAAATATCAAGCACTATTATCTAGTTTAGATATAGATGTAATAAAAAATATTCAAGGGGAATTTAGTGTCGATGAATTAATTGCTCAATTTGCGAATTTTTACTACAATAAAATGATTATAGATATAACAGCAATTAAGAATTATCAAGATATTAATGTAATTCAAAATTTATCTGTTAATTTTGATACATCAAAGATTATATTATTATTAGATGATTCTGAAACCGTTAATTCACCAGTGTATTTATCTCAATTAGTATCAATGGGAATATATAATTTTGCAACTAATGTAAATGATATAAATTATTTAATTAATAATCCAAATTCATATAAAGATGTCGCCAAATATCATAATATTAATGGTTTTGAAAAACCAGCATTAAATGAAAATGTTAAAGATAATACTAAAGGTAAGATTGGTCAAAAGATTATTGGCTTTAAAAATGTTACAGAGCATGCTGGTGCAACAACATTAGTATATTTATTAAAACTTCATCTGGCGATGAATTATAAAGTTAAAGCTGTTGAAGTAGATGGCAATGACTTTATATATTTTAATGATGATACCCTTGAAAGTGTATCTAGTGTAACATTTAATGATTTTTTAGCTCAAAATATAGATTGTGATGCAATATTAGTTGATTTAAATGATTCATCAGTTGAACAATATTGTCACGATATAATTTATTTAATTGAACCAGGAAGGATTCAATTAAATAAATTAATTAGAAAAGATAATGAAATATTTGAAAAATTACGTAATAAAAAAATAGTATTAAATAGAAGTGTATTAAGTGATAAAGATGTTGAAGATTTTGAAAAAGAAAGTGGTAGTAAAGTATTTTTCAATTTACCATATTTAGATGATAAATTGGATAATCAACCAATTCTTAATGCCTTTTTATCAGCTTTAGGATTTAGCAGAATTGATCAAAAAGGCTCTTCGGGATTATTTAGCATATTTAAATAAAGGAGGTTAGGTTATGGAATTTTGTTTAAAAAGTGCTAGAATATGGCAAATAGTTGGATACATCCTTGCTGTTGTAAAAATAGTAATACCATTATTAATTATTATATTAGGTGTTATAGATTTAGGAAGAGCAGTAGTATCTAGTGATCAAAAGATTATTAAAGATGCTGGTGGTAAATTAGTTAAAAGAGTTATATTAGGTATTTGTATATTCTTTATTCCTCAAATAATTGATTTAATATTTAGCATGGTTGGGGTTTTTTCTGAAGAAATGCAAGAAGATTATGATAACTGTTTTACATGTATAACTCAACCAGATAATTGTGATACCTCATATGATCCAAATAGTGATGCAATTTATCCGGTTAATTAGGTAAAATTTGGGGATAATTGTTGACTTTATAGGGTTTTTATCGTAAAATAAGATTATGTAATGAGAGGAGTGTGTGTATGACACCAGAAGCTTTTTGCGCTGAAACTGCAAATATATGGCGTTTAGTTGGATATTTTTTAACAATATTTAAAATAGTTATTCCCCTTATATTAGTTATTTTGGGGGTAATTGATTTAGGGAAGGCAGTAGTATCAAGCGATGACAAAGCTATTTCCAAATCAGTAAAATCTTTAGCTATGCGTGTTATTGCTGCTGTATGTATCTTCTTTGTTCCAACTATAATATCTTTTATAATTGGAGTTGTAGATACTTCAGCCAATGATAATGCAGATATATGTGCTAAATGTATTTCAAGCCCAAGTGGAGATGTTTGTTCTGCTGCTTATGATGCACTAACAGATTAATTAATAAACAATCTAATTTCTAGATTGTTTTTTCTAACTCCAAGATTAGTGGGTTAGAGAATTTAGCAAACATTAACTATAACTAATCATTAAAAAACCGTGCCTTATATAGCACGGTTTAAATTGATTATTAAACTTCTCTGTCTTCGTAAACACCAGTATATGTCCAACCACTTTCAGTTCTATTTGTTGTCCATTTATATTCTGGTATTCTGTGTTCCCAAGTTGTTTCTGTTTGAGGATCAGTTTTGTAATATCCAGAATATTTACTACTATTTTCTGCAGTATCTCTAACACAATTATTAGCATCAGCATATTCAATTACAAATTTAATTGGAACTGGATAAATACTTTTGCCTAAATTACTAGCATAATATGCATTAACTCCCGAATTATTTCGATAATTTACATTAACTTCTGCTCTATATAATCCTCCAGATAAGTAAATATCACTTATTCTATAGGTGAAATTACTACTCTTAAGAGCTGAATTTCTCATTGTACTAGCACTATTTATTACGGCATCATATGCTCCAGTATTTCCTGTCATAGCCAAGAATCTATCTCTTTGATCTAAATAATTATTATAATCTGTTAAGCCACTAGAGAAATATGATGAACTTACTAAATCAATTGAATTATCTACAACATCATCAGGATCTAAATCAAGGATTTGTAATTCATAATTATAATTCATTGGAGCTTTATCAGTAGTTGATACATAACTTGTTGTGTAATATGTTTTTTCAGTTAGTTTACAATAATTATAAGTTGTTTTTGTAGTTGATCTGTTTTCAGCACCATCAGCATTTGAATAACCATCAGACCATTCACTCCATCTTTGATGTTTATACCATCTTACAGTTTCTGGTTCTTCTGGAGTAGTTGGTTCATTTGGTTCTTCAGGTTCACTAGGAGTAGTTGGTTCATCAGGTGTGTTTGGATTATTATTGTTATTATTATTGTTATTGTTGTTATTATTTATAATAATACAACTTCCACAATTACTTCCACTAGCACTCCATTTAATATTAACCTTAACAGTAGTTGTAACCTTTACGGTAGTAGTAGTTTTATTTGAAGTAGAACTAGATCCGCTATTTGAACTGCTTGAACTAGAACTGCTACTAGAATTATTTGAACTACCGGAATTGTTATTATTGCTGCTTCCTGAATTATTATTATCTTCATCATCATCAATAACTACATCATTATTAGTATTATTACAACTTCCATCAATTACACAAGAACTTTGTTCAATAGTTGTAACAATAAAATCTGATTTATCATCACAATCTAAACTAACTTTTAATGCATAATTACCATCAGCGGTTTTTGTAGCTCGAATATAACTTTCATCTAAATTACAAACTTCACCATCATTGGTAAAATCGATTAATAACTTTTGATCAATCATTTGACCTAAAGTTAATTCTTCAGAACCTCCAATTTTTTCTGGTAAGTTTGATAAAGTGAAATATTCAAAAGCTGCATCCTTCATAATGTTAATATTGTTTATATAGTCATTATCTCCCATAGCTAAAGTATTTGATGAACTATTATTATTACCAACAACTTTAGTTATAATCAAACAGACTATAAATACTACCACTGCTAGAATAACTAATTTAATAGCAAGTGATCCCCAATCTAAACTTAATTTTTTGTTTCCTTCTTCGTACATATCAGTACCCCCTTTATAATAGGAAAACCTATATTTCTTAAGTCGACAATATTTTACCATAAAACATCGTTTTTGTCAAATTCAAAATAATTAGCTTTACAATATAATTGTAAAGCGCAAAAACAAACTAAAGTTTGTTAAAAATGATTGTATTATCATTATAATTTGTGATAAAATAATTAATGCAAGAAAGGAAGATTTTATGCCAAATAATGATAAAATAATAATAAAAGGTGCCAGAGAAAATAATTTAAAAAATATAGATATTGAAATACCTAAAAATAAATTAGTTGTAATGACTGGGGTATCTGGAAGTGGTAAAAGTAGTTTAGCTTTTGATACTATTTATGCCGAAGGTCAAAGAAGATATGTCGAAAGTTTATCGGCGTATGCTCGTCAATTTATTGGGGTATCTGAAAAACCTGATGTTGATTCAATCGAAGGCTTAAGTCCATCAATTTCCATAGATCAAAAATCAACGAATAAAAATCCTCGTTCAACTGTGGGTACAATTACGGAAATATATGATTATTTAAGATTGTTATTTGCCAGGATTGGAACCCCATATTGTCCAAATCATCACATACCAATTACTAGTCAAAGTATTGAAGAAATGACTAATAAAGTAATGGAGTATGAAGGTCTTACTGTAACAATATTATCCCCAATAGTTCATGGGGAAAAAGGAACTCATAAAGATTTATTTGATGAACTTCGTAAAGATGGTTTTTCTAAAGTTCGTGTTAATGGTAAAATTATGAGTTTAAATGGGGATATTGAACTAGAAAAAAACAAAAAAGATAATATTGATATTGTTATGGATAAAATAACTATTGCTGATATTGAAAGGTCACGAGTTTTTGAAGCAATTGAAGCATCTACTAAAAGAGCTGATGGCAAAGTAGTTATTTTAGTTGATGATGAAGAAATACTAATGAGTGAAAAATATGCTTGTTTAAAATGTAATTATTCGATTCCCGAACTTGAACCAAGACTTTTTTCATTTAATGCGCCATATGGTGCTTGTGAAGAATGTAAAGGTTTAGGTACTAAACAAAAAATTAGTGAAGAATTACTTATACCAGATCCTAATAAATCCATAATAGATGGGGCAATAAATGGAATAAGTATGGATTCAACAACTTATTTTACCCAAGTTAGTGCCGTATGTGATTATTATGGTATTGATATGACAGCTAAAGTAAAGGATATTCCCAGAGAAAAATTAGATTATTTATTATATGGAACAGATGAAATACTAGAATATAACTATGTTTCTAAAAATGGTAATACAAGAAATGCTAAAGGCACTTATGAAGGAATTATACCAACTCTTGAAAGAAGATACTTAGAAACTAAAAGTGGTTGGATTAGAGATTGGTTACAAGGATTTATGGTGGAAACTGCTTGTCCGGTTTGTAAGGGAAAAAGACTTAAAAAGTCCGTTTTATCTGTTTATATAAATGGTAAAAATATTTATGATTTATGTGATATGTCAATTGGAGATTTACTAGAATTTGTTAGAAAATTAAAGTTAAATAATGAACAAAAAGAAATTAGTGAACTTATATTAAAAGAAATAATATCAAGACTCGAATTCTTAAATAATGTTGGTTTATCTTATCTTACTTTAACTCGTAGTGCGGGAACTTTATCGGGTGGTGAAGCTCAAAGAATAAGACTAGCAACCCAAATTGGTTCGCGTCTTTCGGGAGTTTTATATGTTTTAGACGAACCAAGTATTGGTTTGCATCAAAAAGATAATGAAAAACTAATTAATTCTCTAAAAGAAATGCGTGATTTAGGCAATTCTTTAATAGTTGTTGAACATGATACTGATACAATGCTTGCGGCAGATTATTTAATTGACATAGGTCCTGGAGCTGGTGTTTATGGCGGTCAGGTTATGGCCGTGGGTACTCCAGAAGAAGTTATGCATAATCCAAATAGTTTAACTGGTAAATATTTATCCGGAGAACTAAAAATAGAAGTACCTAAAAAAAGAAGAAAAGGTAATGGCTTAAAGATTAGTATTAAAGGTGCTAAAGAAAACAATTTAAAAAATGTTTCAGTAGATATTCCTTTAAATAAATTTATTGTGGTAACTGGTGTATCTGGTTCTGGTAAATCATCACTTATTAATGAAGTATTATATAAAACTTTAGCTAATAAATTATATAAAAGTAAAGTTGTTCCTGGTAAACACAAAGATATTATTGGACTTGAAAATATTGATAAGGTTGTCCAAATTACGCAAGATGCAATTGGTAGAACTCCAAGAAGTAATCCCGCAACATATGTTGGCGTATTTGATGATATCAGAGATATATTTGCTCAAACTAAAGAAGCTAAATTAAGAGGTTATGATAAAGGCAGATTTTCCTTTAATGTTAAAGGTGGTAGATGTGAGGCTTGTTGGGGTGATGGTGTTAAGAAAATTGAAATGCATTTTCTAGCAGATGTCTATGTTCCTTGTGATGTATGTAAAGGAAAAAGATATAATAAGGAAACACTAGATATTAAATATAAAGGTAAAAATATTAGTGAAGTTTTAGATATGCGTGTTAGTGAAGCTTTAGAGTTTTTCGAAAATGTACCAAAAATTTATAACAAATTAAAAGTTATGGATGAAGTTGGTCTTTCATATATAAAACTAGGAGAACCAGCCCCTAATTTATCGGGTGGCGAAGCTGGAAGAGTAAAACTTGCTAAAGAATTACAAAAGAAAGCTACTGGTAAATCATTATTTATTCTTGATGAACCAACTACAGGACTGCATATTGATGATATTAAAAAATTATTAGTAATATTAAATAGAATTGTTGATAATGGCGATACTGTTATTGTAATTGAACATAATCTAGATGTTATTAAAGTAGCCGATTACATAATCGATTTAGGTCCAGATGGCGGTTCTTTAGGTGGAAAAATCATTGCTACAGGAACTCCAGAAGAAGTAGCTAAATGTAAGAACTCTTATACTGGCGAATTTCTTAAAAAAATGCTATAATGTTAATAAAGAATAGGGAGGTAATATGGATAGATATCTATTTACTATTGGAGATTTTAAAGTAGAATGGTATTCAGTACTCATTATAGTTGGAGCATTCCTAGCTATTATAATGATTATGAAGGAAGCTAAAAGGCACAATTATCCAACTGATTTTGTTTTTAATATGTGTTTTTGGGCAATAATCTTTGGTATTATTGGAGCTCGTCTTTATTTTGTAGTGTTTAATTTAGATTTATATACCAACTTTTGGGATATATTTAAAATCTGGGAAGGTGGTCTTGCTATTCATGGTGGTATTATTTTTGGCCTTCTTACCTGTCTTATATATTGTAAAAAATATAAAGCAAGACTTGTTCGTTTACTAGATTTTGTGGCACCAGCCTTACTTTTGGCGCAAGCTATTGGTAGATGGGGAAATTTCTTTAATCAGGAAGCCCACGGAGCTGCAACAACATTAGAACACTTGCAAAACTTACATATTCCACAGTTTATTATTGATGGCATGAATATCGGAGGAATATATTATGAACCAACATTCTTATATGAATCTTTATGGTGTCTAGTTGGTCTTATCATTATTTTAATAGTAAGAAGAATTCCAATTACTAAAGTTGGTCAACCAACAGCAATATATTTGATGTGGTATGGGATAGGTAGATTTGTAATTGAATCTATGCGAACAGATTCTCTAATGCTCGGAGGATTTAAAGTTGCTCAAATAGTATCAGTAGTAATGATTATAATTGGTCTACTTATGCTAATGATTACTAGTAGAAAAGGTAGATATGAAGACTTATATGATCAAGATTCTACTAATGCAGTGAGGTTTTAAATGTATGATATTATAATTATTGGCATGGGAATTTCTGGTATAACGGCAGGAATTTATGCTAAAAGAAGTAATAAAAAAGTATTGATTATCGATAAAGGTATGCCCGGAGGAATACTTAATAATATTGATAAAATTAGTAACTATCCGGGGCTTATAGATATAAGTGGTCCAGATTTTGCTGTTAATTTATTAGAACAAGTAAATTCTCTAGATATCCCTTTTGTATTAGAAGAAGTAATTAGTCTAGAATTAGACAAAGATATAAAAATAGTTAAAACTACTAATCAAGAATATAAAGCCAAAAAAATAATTTTAGCAATGGGTAGAAAACCAAAATTTTTAGGGTTAGATAATGAACAGGAATTATTAGGTCATGGATTATCTACTTGTGCCATGTGTGATGGAGCATTCTTTAAAGATAAAACTATTGCAGTAGTTGGAACTGGTAATAGTGCCTTGCAAGAAGCTTTATATTTAGCAAATATTGTTGATAAGATATATCTTATCAACAGAAGAGATGGCTTCAGAGGAGAAGAAATGTTAGTAGAAAACATTAAAGATAATCCTAAAATTGAAGTGATTTATAATGCTAATATAAAAGAACTTGAAGAAAAGAACGGAAGATTATCTGGTATATTGTTAGATAATAATGATACACTAGATGTTTCTGGTTTGTTTATTTATATTGGATATACACCCGCAACAGAGATAGTACCAAATGAGATTTTAGATGAAGAAGGTTATGTTAAAGTAGATGAAAAATTTGCATCTCCAATAAAAGGAGTTTATGCTATTGGGGATTGTATAAAAAAAGATGTTTATCAATTAGTTACAGCAACGAGTGATGGAGCAAGAGTTATATATAATATGAAGTGAGGTTATAATGGAAAAAATAGATACGAAAAAAATAATTCTTGGGGGAATTCTTTTAATAATTATAGTTTTAGGAATATTTATCTATATGAATTATTTAAGAACATTTACAGTAACATTTGAAGTTAGATTAGGTCCGGGAATAGAAACACAACAAGTAAAAATAAATGATACAGTAAAAAGACCCGAAGATCCATCATATGACGGATATGAATTTGTAGGTTGGTATGTTGATGATACTGAATATAACTTTGATGAACCCGTAACAAAAGATTTAACTATTACTGCTAAATGGGAAGAAATAAATGATGTAAACTAGGTTGCAAAGCTAAAAATAAACCGAAAAGTAACAAAAAGAAACTGAAAATTGGTAGAATTTAACTACTAATTTTTTTATGCTTTAAATGGTGGTGAATTATGCTTTATAAAATTAAAGAATTTATTGAAGAAGTTAAAGCAACAGCTAGGGTATTTATTTTTGTTTTATTTGTTATAGTAATACTCATGATTATTGTTTATGTTATTAAATTGTTTGGTTAATGTTGCATAAAAATTATATTTAATATATACTTTTACTAGGTGGTATATTATGTTTTTAAAAAAATTTTTAACTAAAAAAAATATTATAATTATAATTTGTTTTTTAGTTATAATCATTGGTATAGGTAGTTATTTTTTAATTAATTATTTAAGGGTTAAAAATGCTGTTATTAAAGTTACTTTAGATGAAACATTAGAAACAGAGTTTTTAAGTGATGTTAAAGTATCTGATTTTATTAGTGATATAAATGGAACAATTGTCGATGATTATGTAATTGACACAACAGATATTGGTAAAAAGAAAATTGAATTTGAATATATAAATGATGATAATATTAAAGTTAAATATAATTATGAAATTAATGTTGTTGATAATGTTGCTCCTTTAATTTGGTTAAATAATAGTTATACAGTAAATGTTGGTAGTGATATTTCCCTAACTGATAAAATTTTATGTGGTGATGATACAGATCCTAATCCTACTTGTGAGGTAATTGGAGAATATAACATGTCAGAGGCCGGTACTTATCCTTTATTATTTAAGGCAACTGATAATAGTGGTAATGTTACTGAAAAAGAATTTAATTTAATTGTTCGTGAACCTAAAAGTAGTGGTACTTCTAGTGGAAGTGTTAGTACTAAAACTTTATTTTCGGAAGTAGTGGATACTCATAAAAATGAAAATACAGAGATTGGCCTCGATATTTCCAAGTGGCAAGGCGATGTTGATTTTAATGCTCTTAAAGAGGCCGGAGTAGAGTTTGTTATCATTCGGGTTGGTACATCTAGTGGTATTAATGGCGAAAATTTAGTTGATAGTAAGTTTGAACAAAATATTAAGGGAGCTAATACGGCTGGTATTCCAGTTGGAATTTATTTTTATTCATATGCAAATAGTGAAGATAGAGCAATAAGTGATGCTTTGTGGGTAGTAGAACAAATCAAAGATTATAAAGTTGATTTACCAATTGCTTTTGATTGGGAAAACTGGAGTTTTTATAATGAATTTAATTTAAGTTTTTTTGGTTTATCAAGTATGGCTGATAGTTTTGTTGAAACTGTTCGGGATGCCGGATACGAAGGCATGCTTTATAGTAGTAAAAATTATTTAGAGGATATTTGGTTTAAGGGAGATTATCCAGTATGGCTTGCACATTACACAACTAAAACTAATTATGAAGGAGATTATGAGTTTTGGCAACTTTGTAATAATGGCAGAGTTGCAGGTATTAATGGTGATGTTGATATAAATATTAGATATTTAGATTAATTTGCTACCAGGTTGCCAAAAAATATCAAAATATGTTAGTGGGTTGCGAAATGCAACCTAATTCCAACAAAAAGCAACTGAAAGTTGGTAGTTAAACTTTAATTTCTTTAATAGAATTATGGCGAGGTGGTGAATTATGAAGTTTTGTGAAAAACTCCAAAAGTTAAGAAAGGAAAAAGGGTATTCTCAAGAACAACTAGCAGATTTACTAGATGTTTCAAGACAATCAGTATCTAAATGGGAAAGTGGTACAACATACCCCGAAATGGATAAATTATTAAGTCTATGTAAAATATTTAATGTTTCGCTAGATGAACTAACTAATGATGAAATTACTGATAAAAACATAATGGATAAGAAGAAAAATAATTTTAGCAACATCTTCTATGCAATACTTGATATGATTAATAAAAGTATTGAAATGTTTAAAAATATGAGCAAAAAAGAACTTGCTAAATGTATTACAGAATTAATAATTTTATTTTTAATATTATTAGTTTTAAAAATACCATTTAATTATATCAATGCATCAGTACGAGATATATTTATTAATTTTTCTCCAAAAGCATTTGATATTTTAAATAGTATTTGGTTATTTTTATCAAATGTAATTTATCTAATTTTATTTGTTACAATATTTATCTTTGTTTATAAAAGTAGATTCTTAGATAAATATAATGGTGTAGTAAAGACAAAAGAAAAAGTTAATAAAGAAGAAAATGAAGAAAAAACTGAAGTTATTAAAGAAGAAATAAAAATACCAGAAAAAGCCGAAAAACATTCATTTGTTATTTTTGATGTACTAGGAAGATTATTTACAATTTTTATTAAGATATGTTTATTCTTTATATTAATGCCTGTTTTACTATTCTTTATAATACTAGTAATTGGTACAACTTTATCTTTAATTGCTGAATTTATTGGCATTCATTTTATCGGAGTATTTATAACTTTACTTGGAGCAACAGTTGTTTTAGGAATTATTACGGAACTATTAATTAGATTTTTGTTAAGTAGTACTATTCCTTTTAAAAGAATGTTTTGGGTATTTATGAGTAGTATTGTTGTATTTGGTATTGGTTGTGCTACTGCCACTTATGAATTTACTAGGGTAGAATACATTGATAAACTTCCTATCAATGCTAAATTAGAAACAGAAGAATATGTCTTTGATATGCAAGATAATTTAGTAGTTTCAATTGGTGGCTATTATGATTTAGAATATGTAGTTGATGATACTTTAACTGATCAAATAAAAGTAAATGTCTTATATTATGAAGATTATTTAAGTATGAATGTGGAAATATTTAATAAATATTTAAATGCTTATAGTTATGTTCCATGGAATAAAACTATGAATTACCTAGACTTACTTAAAGATGATTTAAAAGATAAAGTTTTATATAATTATGATGATTTTAGTTATGTAAGTATTACTATTACGACCAGTTCAAGTAATATTGAAACATTGAAAAATAATACTATTTTAGAACAAAACAAGTATGAAGAAGAAATGGAACAAGAATCATATTATATCAATGAAATTAATAGATTAGAAGAAGAAAATTATAATAAAGATGAAACAATTAGTGAATTAGAAGATAAAATTGCTGAACTAGAAGAAAGACTTAATAATATTAGTTCTATAGTTGAATAAAAAAACATACATAAAAACCGAACAATCGTTACTGCGTTAGAGGGCTCCAATTGCCCACTCGTATCACGAATTGTTCGGCTTTCTGTAAGTATAATATCACAAGTTCTAATGAATGTCAAAAATATGTCATCAGCATGTGTAAAAATATTATTATACAAAAAAAGAAGGATTGATTTAAAAACCAATCCTTAATTTTATTTTTCTAATTCTTCAGTTAATGTTTTAATTGCTTTATTAATTTTAGTACCTGTTTCTTCTTCTAACTCATAAAAGCCATTTTTATAAGCTAGATTAAATACTTCTTTAGCAGATTTATTGATACTTTCAAACATTTTGAAATATTCTTTATATAATTTATCACAACTTGCTTCATTTAGAGCATATGTCATATTGACGGACATACTTTTTTCGGTATCCAGTATATCCATGATATATTCTTTATCACTCATTTGATCCACCACTTTCTAATAAGTTTAAAATAGTATTACAATTATTAAAATGTAAATCTACTAAATTTTCAACTAATTTAGCAATTTCTTCATCTTGAATAAATTCTAAATAATTATCAAACTTTTTATATGCCACATAATTCCAATTAAACATATCTTTTATGTATGCACTATCTTTTGTAGATATCATTTCAGGAATATCTTTCATAATCTTTACCTCCCATAATTATTATTTGTCAAATTAAAGTATTTACTCTGTTATTATTTGGTAATTCAATTTGTAAATTTACAAATAGTCTATTGTTTTTATAGACTTTATATCAACAATTTGGTATAATATCTTTTAATGGTGATATGATGAAAAAACAATATTTAATTTATGCAGATGAATCACATAGAAAAGGAAAATACTTTAGTAATTTTTATGGTGGTGCATTAGTTAACTATAGTGAGTTAGAAACGATAAATAAAAAACTTAATTCTAAAAAAGAAGAACTAGGTTTGTTTCAAGAAGTTAAATGGATAAAAGTTACTGAACAATATTTAGGTAAATATTTGGAGTTAATTGATTATTTCTTTGATTTTATTAGAAATAATGAGATTAAAATTAGAATAATGTTTAGACAAAATGCACTAGTCCCACAAAATTTGACGAAGGAACAAGAAGAAAAAGAGTATTTTCTTTTATATTATCAATTTATAAAACATGCATTTGGAATAGATTATTGTAATCCTAAAGAGAAAGATCAAGTAATATTAAAATTATATTTTGATAAATTACCTGATACTAAAAAGAAAAACAGAGAATTTAAAGGATATATTTATGCTTTAAATGATTTCTTTTGTATTAATAATGTCCATATTTATAATGAAGATATAGCTGAGATAGATTCTAAAAATCATGTCATATTGCAATGTATGGATATTATTTTAGGAGCAATGAATTTTAAATTAAATAATATGGATAAAGAGAAAATACCAGGTAGCAATAGGCGTGGAAAAAGAACTATAGCTAAACAAAAGTTATATAAAAATATATTAAGGAATATTAAAACCATATATCCAAATTTTAATATTGGTATTTCTACTAGTAGTCGAGGAGATTTTACTAACAACTGGAAAGATCCATATAGACATTGGTGTTTTAAATCTAGAAATAGTATATTTGATTCATCGTTAACTAAAAACTCCAAATAAAAAAACTCCGTTCTTCCTACATAAACCTTTCATGTACTAAACATAAAGCTTCGGATTGAACAGAGTTCTTATGTGACAATAATACCACTTTTTATGGTAATTGTCAATATTAGTATATTTAAAATAATTTTTTTTATACATTAAATTATTTTTTTCTCTGTTATTATTTGGTAATTTATGATAAAATTTTAGTAGTGATAATTATGAAGAGAACCAGTAAATTAACAATAGGAATTATTCTTACTTTAGCCAGTTTGTTTACCATTGCTGCGATATTTTTTGGAGTAATTATATTTTATAGTGTAAATCAAGAATTAAAAATTGAAAATAATTTATCAGAAATAGATTATTTAGTAAATTATGATATGTTTGATCCAAGAATTGATGATTTATTAAATAATTATGTTAGTTCTGGTGATTATTTAGTAGTGGAAAAAGCTACCAAAGAGTATTTGAAAGATATATTATATTATGCTAGAAGAATTGATGAATTAAATGATAATGAAGAATTTATAATGGTTTTAAGTATGGAAAACTTTTATGGTGATATGCCAGAATTTAATGATTCTTTGAGAATAATTAGTGATGTTTCTTTAGAAATTACGGATATACAAGATAATTTTGTTAATTTATTACAAGAAGATGTAGTTTTGTCTTATTTGGATGATAATATATTTAGTTATTATAAAGATTATTATAAGGAATTAATATTTGATGCTGATTCAATTGAAGATGATGCTTTAACTATTGAATCAAATTTAGATTTTGTTTTAAGTGTGCTTGATTTATATGAAGAATTTTATACTTTTCTGAGTGATAATAAAGATGATTGGATAGTAGATGGGGAATACATATATTTTTCTAATACGGATTTAGAAGAAGAGTATTTAGATATATTATATAGAATAGAAAATATAGAATATTATGATAATTCCTTTAATTTTGTCTAAAATAATAAAAAGTCATTTAATAGTCATTTTAGAAAAATATACTAATATTGAAAGGACTGATTAAATGGAAATTTTAAAAGTAGAACATTTATCAAAAATTTATGGAAAAGGCGAAACAATAGTTAAGGCAGTTGATGACATTTCTTTTTCAGTAGAAAAGGGAGATTTTGTAGCTATTGTTGGAGCATCAGGTAGTGGTAAGTCAACACTTTTACATTTACTTGGAGGTGTAGATAGACCCAGCACAGGTAAAGTATTTATTGATGGCGTAGATATCTATGAAATGGATAATGATGCCCTAGCAATTTTTAGAAGAAGACAAGTTGGGATAATTTACCAATTTTATAATTTAATTCCCATACTTGATATTGAAGAAAATATTACTTTGCCGGCGAAGCTTGATAATAGGAGTGTTAATGGGGATTATTTAGATGACTTAATTAAAACACTTGGACTTAGTAAAAGAAAAAAGCATTTACCTAATGAACTTTCTGGTGGAGAACAACAAAGAGCATCAATTGGCAGAGCCCTAATTAATAATCCTGCTTTAGTTTTAGCGGATGAACCAACAGGGAACCTAGATTCTAAAGCTAGTGATGAAATTGTGTCTCTGTTAAAAAAATCTAATGAAAAATATAATCAAACAATTATTGTTATTACTCATGATTTAGAAATTGCGGCATCTTGTAATCGGATTATCACTATTGAAGATGGAAAAATAGTTAGTGATGTAAGGAATTAATTATGAATATATTAAATAAACTAACTATTAAGAATTTAAAATTTAATAAAAAAAGAACAATAGTAACAATAATTGGTATAATGCTCTCAACTGCTCTTATATGTGCTGTTGCGGGTATGGTAAGTAGTTTTATGGCAACTTTAGTAGAAAATGCCAAAGATGAATATGGCAATAGACATATAACTGTAGAAAATGTAAATGCCGATGATTTAAAATATTTTGAAAACAATCGTTATGTTGATACTATGTATAAAGTAGGAATATTAGGTTATGCAAATTTAGAAGGTAGTGAAAATGAATATAAGCCATATTTGTATATTTTAAGTTATAATAAAGAAGCTTTAGAAAATAGTAAAGTTCATTTAATTGATGGCCGTTTGCCAGAAAATTCTCATGAAATAGTAATACCGGAGACAGTTTTAACTAATGCTTCAGTCAATATGCAAATTGGGGATAGAATCACCTTAGAAATTGGTAATAGAGTTTGTAGTGATGGATCAAGCCTTAATCAAAATAATCCATACTTTGTACCAGATGGCGAAACAATAGATGAGTGTCATGAATCTTTAGCTAATACTTATACCGGGGAATTTACAGTTGTAGGCATAATGGAGCGAGTTAATACTAGTATTGAGTCATTCAGTGCTCCCGGTTTTACTGCAATTACTTATAATTCAGAAAACATTCAAGGCTATGATGTATCCTTATTATTTAAAAATCCTAGTTATTATGAAACCTTTGTAGAAAATTTGGAAAATTCTAATGCCCTAAAAAATTATGGTTATAATTTAAATAATGAATTATTAAGGTGGGAAGGTGTATCTTTAAGTGATAGCAATCAAAGTATGCTTTATGCTATTGCGGGAGTTGTAATTGGTATAATAATTGTTACAAGCATCTTTGTAATTCGTAATAGTTTTAATATTTCGATAATGGAGAAAACTAAACAATATGGAATGCTTGCAAGTGTTGGAGCTACAAGTAAACAAATTAAGAAAAATGTTTTATATGAAGGTTTTATCCTAGGTGTAATTGCTATACCTTTAGGTATACTTTGTGGGATACTAGCCTGTTTCATATTATCTTTAGTAATTAATCTTTTACTGGGAGATTTTCTAAATGATATTAAATTTGTCTTTAGTGTTCCTTTAATACCTATTTTATTAAGTATCGTTTTAGCTAGTATTACAATTTATCTATCAGTAATTAGTGCTGCAAGAAAGTCTAGTAAGATTTCTCCAATTGAAGCAATTCGTAATAATAATGAAATAAAAATTAATTCCAAAAAATTAAAAACACCAAAAATAATTAGTAAACTTTTTGGTATCGGCGGCGAAATTGCTTATAAAAATTTAAAAAGAGCTCGTAAGAAATATAGAACTACCGTTATCTCTTTAGTAGTAAGTGTTGCAGTATTCATCTCTTTATCTTCTCTACTAAATTATGGCTTTAAACTAACTGGTATGTATTATAGTGATTATCAATATAATTTTATGGTGTTAGTTAATTCTGATAATAAAGATGAAGTAGCAGGAGCTTATGAAGAAATATTATCTTTTGAAGATATTGATAGATATGCTCTTCACAGAACAACTCTTTTAGAAGTTAGTGCTCGTGATTATATGTCTGAAGAAGGATTCTATCAAAATTTTGGAGAATATTTAAATAGATATGATACTTCTGAAGAAGAATTAATAGCAAATATTTCTGTAATATCTTTAGGCAAAGAGGAGTATGAGAGATTCATTAAAGAAATCGGTGGCAATGTTAGCGGCTATAAAGATAAAGGAATACTTATAGATGATGTTTCAACCTATCAACTTGATCATTATGAAACTATAAATGTTTATAAAGATGTAACAAGTTTTAGTGGTGTAATTAATGGATCTAATGTAACAATCCCTATTGCTACAAGGACTGAAAAAAGACCAATGGGTCTAGAAGGAGTTTACACTGATTCTGGCTACATTATAGTAAGTGATGAATTTATGGATAATTTAACTTATAATTATGAAGGATTATATATTAGTAGTAATGATGTTGAAAACTTAGAAAAAACAACTAATGATTATTTAAAAAATACAACTTTTAATTCTTATGTTTATAATGTTGATGCTGAAGTTCAAGCTAATAGATCAATGCTTATTTTAGTAGCAATATTCCTCTATGGATTTATTATAGTTATAAGTTTAATAGGTATTACAAATATATTTAATACAATAACAACTAATATGAATTTAAGAAGTAAAGAATTTGCTATGTTAAAATCAATTGGTATGACCAAACACGAATTTAATAAAATGGTTAGATTAGAAAGTTTATTTTATGGAACTAAATCATTAGTTATTGGTATACCTTTAGGTATAATTGGTTCAATTCTAATTTATAAAGCTTTTGAAGTTGGTAATGATTTAGGTTACATTATTCCTTGGGAGTCTATTATTATAGCTAGTATTGTAGTGTTTTTATTAATAAGTATAATAATGCATTTCTCAGTTAAAAAAATTAATAAACAAAATATAATTGAAACTATTAGAAATGATAATATCTAATTTAAAGTGCAATTATTTAAATTTAAAGTGCAAATTTTGCACTTTAAATTGTTTTATAAGAAAATTAATGATATAATATATAGTAGTAAGAGGTATTGAAATGGAAAAGGAAAAATGGAATTTAGAATTATCAGAATATATAAAAAGTTCTGAAGATAGTACTGTAGAAAAAGCTAAAAATTGGGAAATTGCTATTGGCCTTCAAGATGTTGATGGATTAAAACCATCGAAATATTTAATTGAAACCGCCAAAGAACATATCGAAGGTAATATTGATTTAAAAGAAGCAGAAAAAAGAATTAATCAATATTATAAAGTATTAGATAATAGAACACTTGAAGAGGCTAGTGAAGAAGCCGATAAAGTTTCTGTAAGAATTACTGAATTATTAAGTGAAAAATCTTTTACTTTTAATCCAACAGAATTAATTAATATTCACAAAAGATTATTTTCAGGAATCTTTAAGGATGCTGGAAAAATAAGAAATTATAACTTTATAAAAAATGAATGGGTTTTAAATGGCGATACAGTTACTTATTCATCTTTTGAAACAATTGAAGCAGCTTTAAAATGTGATTTTGATGAAGAAAAAGAATATTCTTATAAAGATAAAACTCTTGATGAAGCAATAAAACATTTATGTAGATTTACTTCTAACATATGGCAAATTCATCCTTTTTGTGAAGGTAATACTCGCACTGTTGCAGTATTTATTATTAAATATTTAAAAACATTTGGCTTTGATATTAATGATGATGCATTTGCTAAACACTCATGGTATTTTAGAAATTCATTAGTTAGAGCTAATTATAAAAATTATGAAAAAAATATATTTGAAGATATATCATTTTTAGAAAAATTCTTTTATAATCTTTTAACTGATACTAATTATGAACTTAAAAATAGATATACTCATGTTGATTATAAAAATCAAACAGAAGAAAATAATGAAAATATCAAATATACTTTAGAAGAACAAGCAATTATTAATATAATAAAAAATAACCCTTCGATTACTCAAGAAGAAATTGCGGGGATTATTAATAAATCTTTAAGAACAGTAAAAACAAGAATGACTGAAATGCAAAATAAAGGATTAATTACTAGAAAAAATAGTAAAAAGAAAGGAGTTTGGATTATATTATAAAAACTTACCTCTGATTCAGGTAAGTTTTTTAATCTTTGTATTTGTCGGTGTCTACATCATCAAATAATTGTTTAATATTAATTATTAAAATCTAAACAAAATATTAAAATTTGAAAAAGTACTTATTTTATAGTATAATCTAATTGCTTGGAAAATTATAAAGGAGGTAATATAAATGCTTGATGATAATAAAAGTATATATGATTATGCTAATCAAATAAATAATGATTGCTTAACATATTATGATGTATTTAAAACTTTGCTTAAAGATGTAGATTGTGTTATTTGTCTAGAATCGGCGGCAGATTTGTTAGGTTTTTCTAACGGTGGCTTTAGATCACAAATAAAAATTTATGTTGAATCGAATATAGATAAACCATATTTAAATTGCATTTTGGTTGATAAACTAGAAAATATTCCTTATGAAGACTATCAAGGATTAAAAGTATCAAGCATTAATGATGCAATAATAGATATGTTATCTAGAAAAAATACTGATGATCAAATTTTATATGAATCTTTTGCAAATTATTATTATGAAAATGGTTGCTCTTATGATGGGTTAGAAATTCCTAAATCATTAGTGAGAAAAGCAAAAAAATATAAAGAAGAAGGAGTCAATTTTTATGAATCGTGAAAATCATAATTTAGAATATTTTTTATATCAAGTGATTGAAGAGTTATCTAAAGAAGATGCACCAATAATTTTTAAGGGAGGATTAGCTTTAAAAGATTTACTTTTTTTGGTAAATGAAAATATTAATGTGGATAGAAAAACGATAGATATTGATGCTAATTGGGTAGATAAATACAATAAGGAAAAGATTACTAAAGTTTTAGAAAAAGCTGTTAAGAAAGTTAATAAAAATTATAATGTTGTCTTATATCGTGAACCAGATATTAATAAATCAATGGGTTTTAAGGTAGTTGATGAAAAGAATAATCTTATAACTAAAATTGATTTAGATATAAAGGATAATCCATTTTATATTATTTGTAATATAAATGATGTTGATATTAAATATTCATCTTTGGAAAAAATGATGGCTGATAAAATATTTGTTCTTTCAAATACTCATATTTTTAGAAGAATTAAAGATATATTAGATGTTTACTTAATAATTTCAAATTGTAATATTGATATAGAAAAAGTAAAGGAAATATTAAAATATGATAAGAGGGAACTTGAAGATTTTTCAACATTATTATCAAATAAACAACTAGTCAAAGAATCATATGATAAACTTATTGGTGTTAAAAATAAACCTGATTTTGAAAAAGTATGGAATACTACAATTAAATATTTAGAAAAAAATAAATTTTTAAAATAAAAAAGATGTTTGTTGTAAATTATTTGTATAATTTTATGAAAAACATCTTTTTAATCTTTGTATTTGTCAGTGTCTACATCATCAAATAATTGTCTAATGTCTATTTCTAGAGCATCAGCAAATTTACCTATAACCATGGGTAAAATCAGATAAATCTGCAAGTTCTTGTAAAGTAAGACCTCTTATCTTGCGATATTTTCTAATATTTTTTCTTACCATTATTGATAAAGAATATCTTTTCATAGAAGATGCACACCTTTCCGGTTTTAAAATAGTTATTTTTTTACTTATCTATATCTTTCAATAATTCTAATATACTTATATCTAATACTTTAGCTATGTGATATAAACTTCCTACAGATATAGTTTGAAATACTTTAGTACTTTCTAAATTGCCTATAAAACTTAAGGAATAATTACATTTTTCTGCTAATTGTTCTTGAGTTAAGTTTTTTAATTTTCTTTGTTTTTTAATATTTTGACCAATTACATAATAAATATAATTTTCATCATTTCTATCCATAATTTATAATCACTCACTTATTACTTATATTATCTCAATATATTAGTTTAAATTTTATCTACCGTTCGTAGATAAAATGTGATATAATAATTTTATAAGGTAAGGTGTAGTACATGTATAAAAAAATATTGTTGATAAGTAGTGTGTTATTAACATTAAGTTTAGTAACTATTATTTTCTTTAATAATGTGGAAAATAAAGAAAATAATATAATTTCTAATATAAATAAAAATGAACAAGTAATAAATAGTAATATGATTACTATGATGTATGAAACCGAATCAGGTTCAGGTGAGTATGTTGAAACCAAAGATACAACATGGCCCGAATCAGGTTATATATTTAATGAAAACTTAAGTGGGTGTGAGAATGGTGGAGAATTAGAATATAATTCTATTAATAATACAGTGAACTTATTGTCTAATAAATCAGATCAATGCTATGTATATTTTGATAAGTATGACGGAGTATGGATTGATACTGTAAATATTACTAATGTAACAGGTTCATCAGTTATATTAGATGTAAGTGCTACCAGTGAAAATGGCAATATTACAACTTATTATTATTCCCTAAATGATAGTGAATATATATCAATTAGTACAAATCCAATAGTAATAGAAAATTTAAATCAATTAACAGAATATAATATAAAAATCTATGCTGTAGACAGCACAAGTGCAAGGTCAAATATTTATAAATTAAATGTTAGTACTACTGATATATCTGCGCCTGTAATAAATAGTGTAGAAGTAAGTGATATAACTACAAGTGGTTTTACTTTAACAGTTAATGCAACAAGTGATGTGGAAATAGAAAGATATTATTATATTATAGAAAGTGAAAATATTTCTGGAACCAGTATAAATAATTCTTTTTCATTTACTAATTTAAGCTCTGAAACTATATATAATATATCAGTTTTTATTGAGAATATACATGGTTCTTTTTCTAATAAGTATAATGTTACTGTTGAAACTGAAAATGCGATTATACTTGCGGATTTTATTGTAGGACTTTATACATCTCAGGGTTCAAATGGGATATATTATCATACATCAAGTTTATCCAATAGCGCTAGAGACAACTCATTTAGATATTCAGGATTAAATCCAAATAATTATGTCTGCTTTGGTACAGATACAATACCATGTCCAAATGATAATTTATATCAAATAATCGGAGTTTTTGATGAACAAGTGAAGTTAATAAAATCAATTACTCTTGGAGATTATGTTTGGGATTTAAATACTAGTAATATATGGAGCTCCTCGGATATAAAAGAAATGTTAAATACAACTTTTTTAAATAATTTTGGAAATACATGGGACAGTATGATTTCGTTTCATACATGGAAAAGTAGTCGAGAAATCGAATATGAGTCTAGAACTTATACCGCTTCACAGTTTTATAGTATAGAGGAAGGTAGCAGCAATAGTATAAACGATAATTCCAAAATAGGCTTAATGTATGTTAGTGATTATGGATTTGCTGCAAATCCAACTTATTGGACAACAAATATTGAATCATATGACAGTATAATATCTGAAAATTGGTTATATTCAGGGCTGTTAGAGTGGACAATAACTCCAGGGTGGGGAGATTATTTTGTTTTTCAAATTGGTGCTGATGGAGCTTTGTATGTTGATAATATGTGGGGATATTTAAACAGAGAATTTTCAACCCGTCCTTGTTTCTACCTAAACTCCGATGTATTATATGACTCCGGCGATGGTTCACGAGAAAATCCATTTCGCATAAAAATTAACTAACTTTAAAACTGATAATTTCATTTATCAGTTTTAATATTCATCTAAATTTGTTAAAATATAGGTGTGATTGCTTATGTATAAAATTTTATTAATCGAAGATAATGAGTTTATTATTAAAGGAATTGTATATTTATTAAAACAACATAATTTTGATGTGGATGTTGTTAGTACTTTAAATGATGCTAAAAAACATTTAGAAAATAATTATAATTTAATAATACTTGATTTAATGTTACCTGATGGCGATGGTGTTGATTTCTTTAAAAATAATTTAACCAATAAACCAACTTTAGTTTTAACTGCTAAAGATGATGAAGATGTAATTAGTGATGCTCTAGATAATGGGGTAGAAGATTATATGGTTAAACCTTTTAAAGCTAAAGAGCTACTTTCTAGAATAAATAAAATAATTAGAAAGAATAAAGACAACAATTTAATTAAAGTTAAAAATGTTGTTATAGATACTGATGCTGCTAGGGTATATGTGGATAATGTAGAAGTAATATTTACTAGTTTAGAATATCGTATTTTATTATTACTATTTCAAAATTTAAATAGGATTGTAACTAGAGAAATAATTATGGAACAAATTTGGGATATCTCGGGTAATTTTGTTGAAGATAATACCTTAACTGTTTATATTAAAAGAATTAGAGAAAAATTAGGTAGTGATATTATTAAAACAATTAAAGGCTTAGGTTATCGGGTGGATGTATGAAAAAACATTTTATTATAGTATGGATAGTTGTAGTAATTACATTCTTTATAATTTCTTTTGTAGATTATAATAGTTATGTTAGAATAACTAATAATTTTACTAATAATATAATTAGTACATTAGTAAATAACTATCCGGATGTAACTGAAGAAGAAATAATTGAAATTATTAATAGTTCTGATAATGAGGCTAGTGATATTTTAGCGAGTTTTGGAATTGATATAAATTCTATGGGAGTACTTAAAAGCATTAATGATAATTTTTATCGTAATTTAATTATTAATAGTATAGTGTTATTAGTAATATCTATAGTTATATTTTTATTAATTTTTTTCTATGATAAAAAGGAAAAAAGAGAACTTGATAAGATTATTGATTATTTAAAAGAATTAAATCGGGGAAATTATGATTTAAAAATTGATTTAAATAGTGAAGGAATTTTATCAATACTTAAAAATGAAATCTATACAACAACAGTAATGTTAAGAGAAATGGCAAGTCGCGAATACCTTGATAAAATTACTTTAAAAGAAAATTTAGCTAATATTTCTCATCAATTAAAAACACCTTTAACTTCAATATCAATTTTAGTTGATAATTTGTGTGATGAAGAAGTTGATAAGAAAACAGAACTGGAGTTTTTAAATGATATTAAAAGACAAGTTGATAATATCAATTATTTAGTTATTGTTTTACTTAAATTATCTAGGTTTGATGCCAATGTAATAACTTTTAAAAAAGATGATATTAATGTAAAAAAATTAATTTTAGAGTGTATGAAGAATTTAGATGTCATAAGAGAAGTTAAAAATATCAATATTCATGTAAGTGGAGCAAATGATGTAGAATTTATTGGAGATTATAAATGGGAGAGTGAGGCAATAAGTAATATAATAAAAAATGCTATAGAACATACACTAAATGATAAAAATATATATATTAGTTTTAAAGATAAATCTTTATACACAGAAATTATTATAGAAGATGAAGGTTTAGGGATGAGCGAGAAAGAAAAAAATAGAATTTTTGAAAGGTTTTATAAAGGGAGTAGTACTAATAGTAATAATTTTGGAATTGGTTTATCTTTAGCTAAAGAAATAATTACTAAAGATAATGGGAAAATTATAGTTAAATCGGAAGTTAATAAGGGAACAAAATTTATAATAAGGTATTATAAGTAATTTGCTTAAATATTAATTATTTAGTATAATAATTGCGGAGGCAAAATGAAAGAATTTAAAAAATTAGTTAAAGTTAAGAAAATTTTATTAATTTTAGGAATTATTATATGTTTTACTTCATTAGTATTCTATCTGCTGTTAAATAGTTATTTAAAAAATGAAGATGTAGCTTATTTAAATGAAGTAGATAAAGAATATGCAGCTTCGGATGTTGAAGTAACACTGCTTACCGATTATTTTGCAACTTTAAATGAATCTGGTGAGTTAGAAAGGTTTTATTTGGTATTTGATAGTAATGATAATATATTTGTAGTTGTGCTTGATGATAATGAATTTAATAATTTAAAGGAAATACATGAATATACTTATAATGCTGATGCTGAAGAACCAAAAAGTGTTATAATTGAGGGAAGATCAAAAGAAATACCTGCGGAAATTAAAAATTATGCCCTTGATTATTTAATTGAAATGGATGTTGATGTTAATGCTAGTACAATTGATGAAGTTATTGGCAAATATTATTTAGATACTACTTTGACTAATGATTATATTTTAAATCAAGCAAGAATATTAGTTATACCTTTGTTTTTGGTGGGCATACTTTTCATATTAATAAATGTAATTAAAATAATTAGAAGAAGAAAAGTATTAAAAGTAATAACTGATAAAGAATTAAATAGTAGTAATCATAATACAATATGTCACACAATTATTACTAAAAATTATTTAATTAATTATAGACCAAAACTATATATTATAAAGTTAGATGAAATACTTTGGTTTTATCCGTATGAAGCTAGAGTAAAAAAGAAAGTTGATGAGCGAAGTATATTTATTTTAACAAAGGATAATATTAAATATAATGTGGGAATAGTTCATAAATTTAATGAGGAATATGAAAATGCTTATGGGAAGCTTTATCAAGATTTAGTGAGTATTTTACCGGATTCTTTAAAAGGATATACAAAGGAAAATAAAGAACAAATAAGTGGCAAATTTAAAAAATAAATCTTGACTTGGAGTCTGCTTTAAGTGTTAAAATGAATTTGGAGGGATGAAAAGTGAAATCAAAAGTTTATTTTACAAAAGAAATTAGTAGTGATGCTTTAATTAAAATTTATGAAGCATTAGGTAAAAAATTAGATGGCAAAGTTGCTGTTAAAATGCATTCTGGTGAAGCCGGTAATAAAAATTATTTGAGACCAGAATTTGTTAAAGATTTAGTTAATCATGTAAATGGTACTGTAGTTGAATGTAATACGGCTTATGCAGGTGCTAGAAATACTACAGAAAAACATCGTGAATTAATTAAAGAACATGAATGGGAAAAATATTTTCCGTTTGACTTAATGGATGCTGAAGGACCCGATTTAGAATTAGATGTTCCAAATGGCAAAATTTTGCATAAAAATTATGTTGGTAAAAATTTAGCTAACTATGATTCTTTACTTGTATTATCTCATTTTAAAGGTCATGCTATGGGTGGCTATGGTGGAGCGCTAAAACAACTTTCAATTGGTTGTGCATCTTCTGCTGGTAAAACTTTAATTCATACTGCTGGTGTAACTGATAATCAATATGAATTATTTAATAATTTGCCAGAACAAGATAGATTCCTAGAAGCTATGGCCGATGCGGCATCAAGTGTTGTTGCTCACTTTAATGGTAATGCAGTATATATCAATGTAATGAAAAACATATCAGTTGATTGTGATTGCGATGGTAATGCAACAGAACCATGTATGAAAGATGTAGGTATTCTTGCAAGCCTTGATCCTGTTGCAGTTGACCAAGCTTGTCTAGATATTGTTTATAATAGAGCTGATCCTGGAAAAGATAAGTTAATCGAAAGAATCGAATCACTTCATGGAGTACACACTGTTGAAGCAGCAGAGGAAGAAGGCGTTGGTAGTCGTGAATATGAGATTGTAGAAATATAATCTCTTTTTCTTTTAGCTAAAATATGGTATACTAAACAAGTGATGTTTATATGAAATTGGTAATTAAAAATTTAGAAAAGAAATTCGGGACCAAAGAGGTCTTAAAAGATATTAACTTTGAATTTGAAAGTGGTAAAATTTATGGACTACTCGGTCGTAATGGTGCAGGAAAAACGACTCTTTTTAACTGCTTGAATGAAGATTTAGAAATTGATAATGGTTCCTTTTTTATAGAAGATAAAGAAACCCGTAAGGTTGAAGCTAGTGATATTGGTTATGTTTTATCTACTCCAGTTGTTCCAGAGTTTTTAACAGGTAGAGAATTTTTGAAATTTTTTATTGATATTAATAAAGATAAAATAACTGATTTAAAAAGTATTGATGAATATTTTGATTTAATCAAACTTGATGTAAGTGATAGAGATAAACTTATGAAAGATTATTCTCATGGAATGAAAAATAAAATGCAAATGTTAGTAAATATTATTGCTAATCCTAGTATTTTACTATTAGATGAACCACTCACTAGTTTTGATGTAGTTGTTGCTGAAGAAATGAAAGAATTACTTAAGAAAACTAAAGAAAATCGCATTTTAATATTTTCAACACATATTTTAGAATTGGCTTTGGATTTATGTGATGAAATAGTAGTACTTAATAATGGAATGCTTGAGCGTGTTAGTAAAAGTAATCTTAATAATGCTAAATTTAAAGAAAAAATTATTAATGTCTTAAAAGGTGAAGAAGATGCTGAATAATTTTTTAATATCATTTAGGGTGAAAAATGCTTATATTGTTAATGAACTTATTTATAATATATCAAGAATTCCTTTAATAGGAAAACTTATTCCAAGTGAATTTTATAAATATAAAATATTCAAAATAATAAGTATTATAATTAGTATAATTTATAATATTATTAAAATATTTGGTTATAAATTATTGTATATTTATTTCTTTTTAATATTTCCATTTAATACGGAAGCAAATTATTTAGAATTAATGCAAATATTTATTTTTTTAGCAATCCTTGGTAGTTTTATTAATACCGAAATATTTAATCCTACTAAAGATAAATATTATATGCTTGTTTTAATGAGAATGGATGCCTACTCACATACAATTGGAGCTTTTCTTTATTTTGTTGGTGGCATATTTATTGGAGAACTAGTAGCATTACTTTTACTTACATCTATTCCTTGGTATTATGCAGGTTTATTAGTTACTTTAATGGTAATGTTTAAATTTATTGCCGTTAACTTTTATTTTTATCGCATGAAGAAAAGTGGTAAAGTAATTAATGAAAATAAACCAGAATCATGGCTTTTATATTGTTTATTGATAATCCTCTTTTTAGGCCTTGCTTATGGGTTACCTTATTTTGATTTAATTATGCCGGAATATGTATTTTGGATTTTTGCAAGTATTATCTTTATACTTGGAATAATATCTATTAAAAAAGTTATTACTTATCCAAATTATGCTAAATTATATAAAAAGTTATTAAATAAAGATAATATATTTTTGGATAATTTTGCTGTACAAAGAGATGCTCAAATAAGTACTAACTTAAAACAAATAAGTGTAGATACAAGTATTACTAGTGAAAAATCCGGTTTTCAATATTTTCATGATTTGTTTGTTAAAAGACATAGTAAAATATTACTTAAAAGTGCTAAAAAAACAACAACAGGTATATTTATTATTGGTCTTATTTTAATTGTTTTGCTTTATATTTTTCCAGAATTTAAAGGTGTTGCTAATAAAATTATTTTAAATTACTTACCTTTTGTTTTACTTTTAATGTATTTTATTAATACCGGCAAAGCAGTTACTAATGCTATGTTTATGAATTGTGATCATTCAATGCTTAGTTATCGCTTTTTTAGGCAACCCCAAACTTTACTTTCTTTATTTAGAGAAAGATTAAAAACTTTAATAATACTAAACTTAATACCGGCGTTAACTCTTAGTTTAATGATTTCTATTATTCTTTTTGTAAGTGGTGGTGCATCACTAATTACTTATGTAGTAATATTCTTCTCAATATTATCGATGTCAATATTTTTCTCAGTGCATAATTTAGTACTTTATTATTTGCTTCAACCTTATAATATTGGAATGGAGATGAAAAGTGCTTCGTTTACTATTACTAGTCTTATTACTTATTGGGTTTGTTACTATATATCTGATATAGAAGTTTCATCATTAACTTTTGGTATAATTATGATTGCTTTTGCAATTGTCTATTCTTTGGTATCACTAATTTTAGTTTATAAATTAGCACCGAAGACATTTAGATTGAGGTAATTATGTATTATAATGTTTATTTATCAAATATTGGCAATATTGTTTTAGAAAGTGATGGAGTATATTTAATTGGATTATATTTTGATGAACATATTCCTAGTATTATAACTGATTTAAAAATTTTTGATGAAACTAAAAATTGGTTAGATATTTATTTTGCAGGAAAAAATCCTAACTTTAAAATACCCGTTAAATTTAGAGGAACATCATATCAAATAAAAGTATGGCAATTTTTAGAAAATATAGAATATGGAAAATATACAAGTTATGGCGATATTGCAAAAAAACTAAATACATCTGCTAGAGCTGTTGGTAATGCTGTTGGCAAAAATAAGATAGCTATAATTATTCCTTGTCATAGAGTACTTGGTAAAGATAAAAGTCTTACAGGTTTTGCATATGGTCTAGATAGAAAAAAATATTTGCTAGATTTAGAGAAAATTGAATATAAGTTATAATTTAAAAGAGCAATAGCTTTTTTTTAATATATAACTATTGACTATATATATAATAGATTATATAATTAATATGAAATATGTTTCACATAGAAAGGAATAACATGATAGAATTAAAAAATATAAGTTTTATAAAAGATAATAAAAAAATTTTAGATAATATAAATTTAAAATTAGATGATACTAAATTTTATGCTCTTACTGGACCTAATGGTAGTGGTAAATCAACACTTGCCAAAATAATTATGGGTTTAATAGAACCAACTAGTGGTAGTATCTTTTATAATGGCGAAGACATTACTAATAAAAATATAACCGAAAGAGCTAATATGGGGATAGCTTTTGCTTTTCAACAACCAGTAAAATTTAAAGGTATTACAGTTTTTGATTTGCTTAAATTTGCTATGAATAAGGATATCAATAGAATGGATGCTTGTAAATATTTAGCTAAAGTAGGATTATGTGCTAAAGATTATGTAGATAGGGAAATTGATAATTCCTTATCTGGTGGCGAATTAAAACGAATAGAAATAGCTAGCATTTTAGCGAGAAATCCTAAAGTAGCTATTTTTGATGAACCCGAAGCGGGTATTGATTTATGGAGCTTTAAAGCCCTAAACAATATATTTAAGGAATTAGAAAAAACTAATAATGGCGTAACTTTAGTAATAACTCATCAAGAAAGAATTCTGGATATTGCTGATGAAATAATACTCTTAGAAAATGGTAAAATTAATAAAATTGGCAGTAAAGATGAAATGATGCCATTAATTGTAACAAGTGAATGTTGTGGGGTGGTGAATAATGAATAAAGTAGAAGATAAATTATTAAGTGAACTTGATCAATCTAAATATGAAGAAGCTGATGCTTATAACATAAGAATAGATGGAAAGTCTACTAGAAGAAAAGTATCACCATATATCGAAATAGAATCTAAAACTGATAAAAACGGAATTAATGTCTATATTAAAGATGATACTAAATTTGGGATAGTTCATATTCCCGTGCTTCTTACTAAAAGTGGTTTAAAGGATGTTGTTTATAATGATTTTTATATTGGCAAAAATGCTAATGTGATAATACTTGCTGGTTGTGGTATTCATAATGATTTACATGAAGATAGCAAGCATGACGGAATACATCGCTTTTTCTTAAGCGAAAATTCCACTGTTAAGTATACGGAAAAACATTACGGCGAAGGTAGTGGAAATGGTAAAAGAATTCTTAATCCCACAACGGAAATATATATGAAAAAAGATTCATCTATGACGATGAATACTACCCAAATTAAAGGAGTAGATGATACTTTTAGAAAAACTTACGCTGAACTTGATCAAAATGCTACATTAGTTATTAATGAAAAAATACTTACTAATAATTCAAACATTGCTAAAACAGAATTTAATATTGAATTAAATGGGGAGGATTCTAGTACTCATGTAGTATCAAGATCAGTTGCTACAGATTCTTCTTATCAAGAGTTTATTTCTAAAGTTGCAGGTAATACCAAGTGTTATGCTCATGTTGAATGTGATGCCATTCTTAAAGACAATGGTAATGTTTTAGCGATACCCGAGATTTATGCAAAAAGTGTTGATGCTAACCTAATTCATGAAGCAGCTATAGGTAAAATTGCGGGAGAACAATTGTTAAAACTTATGTCTTTAGGAATGAGTGAAAAAGAAGCTGAAGAAGCCATAATTACAGGTTTCCTAAAATAGGTGTAACAATGGGTAATGTTAGAATTCCAGTAAAAGAATCTTCTTTAAAAAAGAAAGAAAAAATAATAGATGTCGGTTTTCGCCTTATGTGTGAAAAAGGATATCATAATGTAACTTGCATAGATATTGCAGCTGCTGCGAGTGTTTCAACAGGTATAATTTATCAATATTTTAAAGATAAATTAGATATCTTTGTTGCGGGTGCTAATAAACATATGAAAGAAATTATGTTTCCGATGTTAGACATATTAGATAATGTAACAATTACTAGAAATAACTTTAAAAAAGTATTAAAACAAATAATTGAAGAAACTATCAATGTTCATACATTAACTAAAAATGCTCATCAAGAACTTATGTCGATGAGTTGTTTAGATAAAGATGTTTTTGCTATATTTAGTTCTAATGAAATAGCAGTTACCGAAAAGTTTATAGCGAAATTTCCTGAAAGACCAAACTTAAAAGAAAGAGTGCATTTAATGATTCATTTAATTGATAATGTGTCTCATGAAATAATTTATCATCAACATGAAGATTTTAATTATAATTACATGATTGATGAAACAATTAATTTGATAGAATATATGATGGAGGATATATATGAAGACTGATAAAAATATTTTAGTAGCTTTTTTACTTAATTTAGGCTTTTCTATTTTTGAAATTATCGGAGGAATACTAACTAATAGTATTGCCATTATATCTGATGCATTTCATGATTTTGTTGATGCCTTTAGTATTGGTTTATCATATCTTTTAGAAAAAAAGAGTAAGAAAAAACCAAATTATAAATATACTTATGGTTACATTCGTTATTCAGTACTAGGGGCTTTAATTACTACAACATTTTTACTTGTTGGTTCTATTATTGTAATCATTGGGGCTGTAGATAGATTATTTAATAGAGCGGATATTAATTATAATGGCATGATTATTATTTCAATTATTGGTATTGTAGTAAATTTTATCGCAGCTTACAAGACAAGAGAAGGAGATTCTCTAAATCAAAAATCAGTAAACTTGCATATGCTTGAAGATGTTCTTGGTTGGGTTATAGTATTTATTGGTTCTATTCTTATGAAATTTACAGATATAACTTATATAGATTCCATAATGAGTATAATCATTGCAATTTATATTTTAATTCATGCTCTAGAAAATTTAAAATCAGTATTAGACTTATTTTTAGTAAAAACTCCAAAAAATGTGGATATTGATGAACTAAAAAAAGAACTATTAAAAGTTAAAAATGTTAGTGATATTCATCATATTCATGTATGGAGTATGGATGGGGTTAATAATTATGCTACTATTCATGCTGTAATTAATACTAAAGACTTTGAAAAAGTTAAAAAAGAATTAAAAAAAGAATTAGAAGAACATGGCATAGTTCATAGTACTATTGAAATAGAATCTAAAGACTCTAAATGCGATGAATTAGATTGTGAAGTAAAAAATATTAAAAATACTACACATCATCACCATTAAAAAAACTCCCGTAGGAGTTTTTTTATATGCACTATTCAAGAACACCAATATTTACAACTATTGTATCAGCCCAATTTTTAAATATTGAATCATATTTTTCACTATCTTCTGCAAAACAGAAAAAGCTTATTAAATAAAATTCGTCATCGCCTTTAAGTAACGCACTCATATAATGATAATCTGTGTCATCTACTGTTGAATCATAATAAAAATAAATGTAATCTTCGGCATTATTTAATTCATATTCAGTATCATTACTAGCCATTACTGCAGCTGCATAATCTTCTAATGTAGATTCACTATTTAATCCTATTGCTTCTAAATCAGTAAATGTTTCTTCTGCTACTGTGATTCCCTTCATCATTTTCTAAATAAGCTAAAAAACCAGTCATGTCTTGCTTTGTAAAAGAACTAGGTAAAGTAATAGTTAAATCATCAATAGTATATTCTTTATCAGATTCACAGCCAGTTAGTAAAAACAAACTAGTTATAATTAATAATGATGCAATAACCTTTTTCAAAATTTAGTCTCCTTTCTAATTTAATTATACACAACAACTATTAAAAAGTCTATCAATAAGTGATTTAAATATCAGTTATAAAGATTACTTAACATCAAGAAGAATAAAATTTCTTCTTTTTTTCTTGACTTGAAGTTAGCTTTAAATGATATGATATTAATGTAGGATGGAATATGAAAAAAGTAATTATAATTGTTATTTATTATTATTAGGGACAGTTTTATTTTGGTTTATTTATAAAAAATTTGAAAATGATGCCCTAAATAATGCAGTTATCAACACAAATATAAATAATGAAACGGAGGATAATGTTATGAAATTAAATATTAATGGAAGTGAATTTGAAGTTGTATTAGAAAATAATGCAACTGCTAAAGCTTTAGTGGATATGTTACCAATGGATGTAGAAATGAGTGAACTTAATGGTAATGAAAAGTATTATTATTTGGATGAAAATTTGCCAACAAATAGTGATAGAATAGGATATATAAATGCTGGTGATATAATGCTTTATGGTGATGATTGTCTAGTTTTATTTTATGAATCATTTAATACAAGTTATTCATATACTAAAATTGGCCATATAGAAAATACAAGCAATTTAAAAACTGCTGTAGGAATAGGTAATGTAAATGTAAGGTGGGAAAAATAAAATTATAAACTTAAATAGATTTTTTTAGGAGGAGAAAAAATGAACGAAAAAGAATTTGAGCGTGTTAATGTATTTGGGAAAGGAGAACCTAATGATGCTTTTGCTACGTATTTTATTGGGAAAAGTTATCTAAATCCATTAGTAGATAAAACAAGTCCTTTGTTTTTAGCTAATGTGACATTTGAGGCAGGATGCCGTAATAATTGGCATATTCATCATGCAGATATTGGTGGTGGTCAAATACTTATTTGTACTGCAGGTTTTGGATGGTATCAAGAAGAAGGAAAAGAAGCCATTAGTTTAGAACCAGGTAAAGTAATAGTAATACCTGCAAATGTAAAACATTGGCATGGGGCTAAGAAAGACTCTTGGTTTAGTCATATTTCCATTGAAGTTCCTGGAGAAAATACTTCTAATGAGTGGTTAGAAAAAGTAAATGATAAATATTATAACACTTTAGGTGGCTCAAATGAATAAAACGATAGTGTGTTATTTTTCGGCTAGTGGAACAACTAAAAATGTTGCTCGCAATCTAGCTCATATGATTAATGCTGATTTATTTGAAATAGAACCAGTAGAAAGTTATAGTGATGCTGATTTAAATTGGATGGACAAAACAAGTCGTTCGTCAATTGAAAATGATAATCCAGCATCTAGACCAGAAGTTAAAGAAAAAATTGATTTATCTAATTATGATATAGTATTAATTGGTTATCCTATCTGGTGGGGAGTACCTCCAAGGATAATTAATACATTTATTGAAGAAAATAATTTAGAAAATAAAAAAATATATTTATTTGCAACTTCTGGTGGCTCTAATATCAATACTAGTGTTACTTACTTAAAAAGAGAATATCCTAATTTAAATATTATTAGTGGAAAATTATTATCAAGCTCTTTAGATAATGAAGAAATTCAAAATTGGTTAGCATAATTTAGAAAGGAATGGTTAAATGAATAAAAAAGTATTAGTTTTAATAATAGTTTTAGTAGTATTTGTATTAATTGGGAGCGGAATTTACTTATTTACTAAAGATAGTGGAGAAAATAATGAAAATGCTCCAGTTAATAATAACAACAATAATGATGAAAATAATGAAACAGATGAATTATCTACATTAGTAGTATATTTTTCTAATAGTGGTAATACAGAAATACTAGCTAACTTTATTCACAATTATGTTGGTGGAGATATAGTAGCACTTGAACCAACTGTTGCTTATCCAGAAGATTACAATGACCTTTTAGATGTAGCCCAGGAAGAACAACAAAGTGATGCTAGACCAGAATTTAATGATTTAAATATTGATATAGAGGATTATGATACTATTTTTATTGGATACCCTAATTGGTGGGGCGATATGCCAATGATTATTTATACATTCTTTGATACTTATGATTTATCTGGAAAAACTATAGCACCATTTAATACCTCTGGTGGTAGTGGATTATCTAGAACTGTTGGAACAATTAGAGAATTAGAACCAGATGCAACAGTAACTGATGGTTTCACAGTTTTAGGTGATAATGTCGATAATGCTATGAGTGATGTCGAAGAATGGATTGATCCTTTAGGTTTATAAAATGTCTTAAATTTAAGGCATTTTTTGTTATCGTGTGATATAATTTAGTTGGATGTGTTAAGGTTGAAAATAAAACTACAAAATTAAGACATACTGAAAACCGTCAATGAAGACGTTAAAATAAACCAAAC
>CALVKF010000009.1 GCA_944332555.1 uncultured Bacilli bacterium | reverse complement strand
TTGTAAGTATTTTACGATCAAAATCCGTCAGGATAGTTTTATTATAAATTACATATCTATCTGCTGGTAATAATGTAGCTTTGTCCATAATACCTCCTTTATATATTTAAACAATCTGCAATAAAATCTATTATATCACTTTCATCTTCTTGGGGACTTATTTTATCTTCTTCAGTCATATCTGTAAAATATTTATTTAATTTCTTATTAATTGATATGGAATTTAGAGGATATCCTATATCTCTTTTTTCGGTTGGATTACTTACTAAATAAAAATCACTTTTACTCCAAGTATGAGTATATTCTCGTGTTTTATTAATTATAGCAATACCATAGACCCAACGAGCAGTAATTTTACCATTAACCCCATAATTATTAACTAAACTAATATAATGTTTGATCATTTCTTCATCAGTGAGTCTTTTGCCCCCTATTCTTCTAACATTAGTTCCTGGTTGTTCTTTATCAGGAACACCTTCTAAAAATAAATTATCATCCATAGCCATAATTGGAATATCTACTATGGTTTGATATGCTCTAGCTTTAATTAAAGCATTATTGATAGCAGATGTACCACTTTCTTCAACTTCAATATTTAAATTTAAATCACCTAAAGATAATAATTCAACACCTTTTTTTAGTAGTCCTTCTTTAAATCGATTTATTTTACTTTGATTAGTTGTTGCAAATAATAATTTCTTCATAATAGCAGTACCTCTTAATGAAAATTATATAACATTTTTAGCATTTAAGCAATCATCAGTAATATTTAGTTTTGAGTTTCATAATAATTATTAAGGTGTTGGTATGAAAAGAATATGTTTAATTTTACTTTGTATAAGTTTATTTTTGCATCAGGGAATGGTTGTAAAAGCCGAGGAAGATTTAACTCCAACTGCTAAGAGTGCAATATTAATAGATTATGCAACTGGGGAAGTATTATATGAAAAGAATGCTGATGAGAGACTTGCTCCAGCATCAATGACCAAAATCGGTAGTATGTTACTTATTATGGAAGCAATAGATAGTGGTAAGTTATCACTTAATGATGAAGTAACTATATCTGAAGAAGCCGCTTCAATGGGAGGTTCACAAATATTTTTAGAAGCTGGGGAAGTATATACAGTTCATGATTTATTAAAGGGGGTTGCTATTGCTTCTGGTAATGATGCTGTCGTAGCTCTTGCTGAAAAACTAGCTGGTTCGCAAGGAGCTTTTGTTGATATGATGAATGAAAGATTTAAAGAACTTGGAGCAAATAACACAAACTTTGTTAATGCCCATGGGCTTGATAGCGAAGGACACTATTCTACTGCTCGGGATATGGCAACTATTGCTCGGGAATTACTTAAACATGAAAAAATATTAGAATATACTAGTATTTATGAAGAATATTTAGAGAAAAATGATGGCACTAAAACTTGGTTAGTTAATACAAATAAATTAGTAAGATTTTATGATGGGGTTGATGGACTTAAAACAGGATTTACGGAGAGCGCCGGTTATTGTTTAACGGCAACTGCTAAAAAAGATGATTTTAGACTTATTTCAGTTGTTATGGGTGAAGATAGTACTGAAAATAGAAGCAGTGATACTGTTAAGTTATTAAACTATGGATTTAATACTTATAAAATTAATACTATTAAAACTAAAGATGAAGTTTTAGGTAAAGTGCGAGTTGAGCGTGGTAAAGAAAATTTTGCCGAGATTGTGTTACTAGAAGATGCTACAGAACTTCTTAAAAATACAGAAGATGTTAGTAATTATGAATTTAATTTAAAAGTGGATACTATTAAAGCACCAGTTAAGCCCGGGGATATCGTTGGTTCAGCCGAGATTATTGATAATGATGGCAATATTATTGATGAAGTTGATGTAACCGTAAAAAAAGAAATAAAAAAAGCTGGTTTACTTGATTATATGCTAAGAAATATTCAAATGTTTGCTAGAGGAAAAGATGTATTAAAACAATAAAAAAGCCTTAAGGCTTTTTTAATATACAAGTAATCTGTTAATAAAGTCATAATCATCTTCACTAGCTAGTACTAACATATTAGAAGATGTATCTTTTTTTAATCTTAAATAATCATAATTATAATCAATAATTAATAAAACTTCATCTTGATCATTTAACATATAAAATTGATATACATAATTATTATCTATATTATTATCTGTATTATTATTTTCTGTATTATTTGCATCAGCAGGTTCAGTAAATACTAATAGATTACCTCTTCTTATAATTGTAGCAAATTCATCTAAAGTATCACTGTTTGTAATTCTAACTAATTCATTATCACAAACTTCTTCTCTATTCTCTTCATATAAACATATAACCATTTGAGTAGATTTAGATACATATCTTTTCATATTTTCTAAAGAATATTCTTTAGACCAAGTTCCTTTATTAAATATAACAATTAAAACAAATATAATAATTAAAATTACTAAAACTCCACAAACGATTAAAACTCTTTTTTTCATTTAACCTCCATCAATCTATTGTAAATTCAGCCGTAGTATATTTTCCATTAGGCCAATTATCAGATACTTTTACTACTATTCTATATCTACCTTCTTTTAACTCTCCATACTTTCTTTCCCAATTTAAATCCATTGTTAAAGTATTATTTTCATCAACGGAATATCCTTCTAGAGTAGTTATTTCATTTCCAATTAAAGGTTTTATAACCCACCATTTTTCATCTTCATATTTTTCAATAGTATATTGTTTACTATAAGTATAATCACTACCACTTAAATCGGTAATTATTATTGTAGCACTAGTTTTTGTTAAAGTACCACTCACAATTTCCATAGTTACATTATCAGCTATAACAATGTCGCTTTCTTTAACTAAATAATCATCATTTAATACTGACATAATAATTATTCCTACAATCATTAAAAACACAATCAAAACAATTAAAAATCTCTTTTTCAAATAAACCACTTCCTATCTTACTTACATTAAATCACAACCATATAAAAAAGTAAAGCAATAATTTATTGCTTTACCCTATTTTTTCTTTATATTCGATTTGTTTTTCATCAATATATTGATAACCTAAATGATTTTCGTTAGTTATTACTGTTTTACCTAATTCTTGTTCTAAATTGTCACGAGTATTTTTAGCAATTTTGCCACCTCTTTTTGCTATTTCTTTATTTTCCTTTAAACCATGAGGTTTATGTGTTTTTACAAGCTCCCTAGTAGCAATTTCTCCTAAATCTGTAAGAGCTACTTCTAAATCAGACATATTATCTCTTAAAGATTCTTTTCTTAAACCTTTAAAATTTTTATACTCTTTGGCAGTCATACCGGACCACTCTTTGTATATTTCATTGGTTAGTTGAGCATATTCATAACCTTCAGTAACACCAGCATCCTTCCATGCATCAGTGAGCTTTTTACGATTAATCATTCCTTTTATTCTTGCTTCAATCCAAGCATCATCATAGCCTTTTTTACGATAATAATCAATTCCTCTAGCTATCGCTCTTTCTGGATCAAATACTTCATCAATTCTCTCACTCCCCAGAGATGCTAACCACAATTTAAATGGTTCTGCTTTAGGAGATGGCACAGACTCAATAAGCCTTAATATACCTTTGGTATCAAGCACATCTGTATCTCTCATTTTTCCATCTTGTGCTTTCATTTTCAACTGGTTAGTTTTACTAACCAGTTCGCTACCTTCATCAATTAATTTTCCTTTTAGCCATTTCCAATAATTTCTTGATTTTTGATAGTCACCAGTTGTTAGTGCACTAATTACATCAACTACACTAAAGTAGTAATCTTCTTTATTATTATCCCAAACACTTCTTATTTGAGAACCTTCAAATAAATTTGTTATTGTTTCTAACTTATTATTGTTCATTTTACCTCCTTTTCTTCATTTCTTAATAAATTATAACAATTGATCATAGCGTGATGTGTTGTTACTATGATTTAACTTTGTTGCCAAAGTTCTTCTCCTTTCTTTCTGTATTTCGCCCTAAAATAAAATCAAAAATAATAAACTAAAATCTAGGTAGGCCTTAATATCTAACTCAATTATAACATCGTGTTTATTTTAAGTAAAGAAAAAGTGCTACCTAAGTGAACACTTTTTAATCTAAAATTTTATTTATACCTTTTTTTATTTTTTCAATATCATTTAACTTTAATAAATCCGCTAGTTTACTGCGATTTTCATATATTTTTAAATTAGCTTCTAATTCATCTAACTTTTTTTCAGTTTTTTTTAGGACACTGCCCACATAACTTTTAGAAACATGATAATTATCCGCAATTTCTTGTAAAGTTAAATTTTCTTCATAATATAATTTAAAAAATTCTCGAGATTTATCATTTAATAATTGTTCATATATATCAAATAATAAATCATAATAAACAAACTCTTCCATTTACATCATATCCTTAAATAAACCATAGATATAATTTTCAATATCAAAAGGAATTAAATCTTCCATTTTTTCCCCAAGACCAACAAATTTAACTGGCAAATTGACTTCTTCTTTTATAGCTAGAACAATTCCCCCCTTGGCGGTGCCATCAAGTTTAGTTAAAACTATACCAGTGATGTTAGTTATTTCTTTAAAAGACTGTGCTTGCATAATGCCATTTTGACCAGTTGTTGCATCAATTACAAGTAAAGTTTCATGCGGAGCACCATTTATTTTTGTCCCTATTACTTTATTAATTTTTTCTAGTTCCTTCATTAAATTAACTTTGTTATGAAGTCTTCCTGCGGTATCAATTAAAACTATATCGACATTTTCCTCGATAGCTTTATCAAGGCCATCAAAGATTACTCCGGCGGGATCAATATTTTCTTTACCAAAGAAGAGTGAATCAGTACGGTCTGCCCAGATTTTTAGTTGTTCTACAGCACCAGCTCTAAAGGTATCTCCCGCAATCATCATGACACTTTTGCCTTCATTTTTATATTTATAAGCAAGTTTAGCAATGGTAGTAGTTTTACCTACTCCATTTACCCCAACCATAAGTATTACTGTTGGGCCATCAGGATTTATATTTATTTTATCAGTAATAGATTCATTATTAACATAAATAATAAATAATTCATCAACTATGACTTCTCCTAAAAATTTGGTATCAGTTATGTTTTCACTTTTGACTCTACGCCTTAAACGGTCCATAAAGTCCATTACCGTTTTAACCCCAATATCAGCCATAATTAGCAAATTTTCTAATTCTTCAAAATATTCTTCATTTACTTTAGTATATTTTATACCAAGCAAATTTAATTTAGAAACAAACTCATTTCTTGTTTTTTCCAAACCAGTATCATATTTCTTAATCTCTTCACTAGTCTTTTCTTCTTTTTCCTTTGTTTTAAAAATATCTTTAAATTTACTAAATAATCCCATATATCCTCCGTACTAATATATTTTACCACAAAGATAAGTATTTGACTATTATTAATTTTTTTGATATAATTTATCCAGTTAGAAAAACTTTACGAACAAAAAGAAAGAAGGAATTTTTTTAATGGAAAATAAAAGTAATATACCCACTAGAGTAATTGCTCTTGGTGGTTTAGGTGAAGTTGGAAAAAACATGTATTTGATTGAACATGATAGCGAGATTTTAGTAATTGATGCTGGAGTTATGTTTCCGGAGGATGGATTACTAGGTGTCGATTATGTTATTCAAGATGTATCATATTTAAAGAAAAATGCTAGTAAAATTAAAGGATTATTTATAACTCATGGCCATGAAGATCATATCGGAGGAATACCTTTTTTACTACAAGCAATTAATATACCAAAGATTTATACACCAAAGATTGCAAAAGATTTAATTGAAAAGAAATTAGTAGAAAAGAATATCAAATATGAAAATTATGAAATAATTACACCAGAGTTAGAAGTAAAAACAAAGTATTTTAATATAACTTTCGTTAATACTACTCACTCTATTCCGGATTCTTATGCATTTTTGATTAAGACACCGAATGGGACAATATTTGAAACTGGAGACTTTAAATTTGATTTAACTCCAGTTGGACCAATGGCTGATATTCACAAAATGGCTCAGGCGGGAGCAAATGGTGTTACCCTACTTTTAAGTGATTCAACTAATGCTTTATCTAGTGGATACTCTAAAAGCGAAAGTGCTGTTGATAGTACCTTAAATGATATGATAGGTAGACACTATGGAAGAGTTATAATTGCCACATTTGCATCAAATATATATAGAATAAAACATATTGTTGAAACATGTAAAAAGTATAACCGTAAGATTATTGTTTTTGGTCGTAGTATGGAAAACTCTATTGAACTTGCCCTAAATAATGGACTTATCAATGATAAAAGTTTATTTATTGAAGCAAATGATGCTAAGAGTTTAAAGCGTAATGAAATATGTATTTTATGTACAGGTAGCCAAGGTGAACCCCTTGCAGCTTTATCAAGAATTGCTAATGGGCAACATAAACAAATTTCATTACTAGGGGATGATCTTGTAATATTTTCATCTAACCCTATTCCTGGAAATGCCGAAAGTATTAATAAAATTATCAACAAGTTATACTTAAAAGGTGTTAAAGTATTTACTAATTCTGAATTTAGTGATGTTCATACATCAGGTCATGCTAAAGAAGAAGAATTAAAATGGATGTTAAGAATTATTAAACCTAAATATTTTATGCCAATGCATGGGGAATACAGAATGCTTAAAAGACATGCGGAAATTGGAATAGATTGTGGTGTAAAGCAAGAAAACACCTTTATATGTTCTAATGGGGATGTTTTAGAATTACTTAATGGTACTGTTAAGAAAAATGGTACTGTCCAAGCAGGAGATGTTTATGTTGATGGTTCTCGTGTTGGAGATATTGGTAGTGTTGTTATAAAAGATCGCAAACTGATGAGTCAAGATGGCATTCTTATTACAATACTTAATATAAATACATTAACTCGTAAGTTACTACTTAAGCCAAATGTTACAGCAAGAGGATTTGTTTTAGTCAATGAAAATCAAGAATTAATGCACCAAATAGAAAAGAAAATTGCCGAAGTTGTCAATAATTTCTTAGCTAAAGGGCCTTATACCTATACAGATTTAAAAAATCAAATAATACTCGAGTTATTACCATTTATCAATAATTTAACAGGTAGAAAGCCAATAATTCTGCCAGTTATAATGGAAGTAAATCAAGCAAATAATTAAGACTATTAAAATTTTAAAATTTGTAGTATAATTAAAGAGGTGAAGCTATGCAAACATTTATCCAATATGGTATTATTGCCATAGTACTTATTATTATATCTTTAGTTATAGTTAAGTTATCAAAGAAAAACTTCAATATTGAAGCTAATAAATTAATAACTTATCTTGGTGGTAAAGATAATATTGTTAATGCTGAATGTAATATGTCAAGATTTAAAGTAATACTTAAGGATGTATCTAAAGCTAACAAAGAAGGTATTCAAAAACTTGGTGCTAAAGGTATAGTAGAAATTGATAATCAATTAAAAATAATATTTGGCAAAAATGCTAAACAATTAAAAAAGTATATCGAAGAAATTCTTTAGATATACTTTTTTTATAACTTTTCAATATCTAATATATCAGTTATTCTAATAAGTCCACCATCTAATGTTAAGAGATTTAAATTAGTTTTGCCTATTAAATCCGTTTCTAGTGTCTTATCTTTTAAAGTTACTTTTACTCTACTTTTATAAACATGATTTGTTGATGCAAATATTTCATTAATTTTTTTGTTAATGTCTTTTGGATTATTTCTTACTACACTCTTACTACTTCGAAATAAATCTTCATTGTTATCAAGTTTTTTATTGATAGGATTAGCAAATACTCTAGGTTTTTCCACAGCCTCACCTCACTATATTTTATGATAAATTTAGAAAAAGAACACATAATAATAACATGAATAAAATTATTAATAGTAAATATATGTTAATTATTCCCTTATTTATTATAATGATTATTAGTTTACTTAATATGCAAAATGCTAAGGCTTTAAGTACTTTATATGAACATAATTTAATTAAACAAATAATATTTTTTGGTATAGGTATTATTTTAGTTATTATAATAAGCAAAATAAATATTAATACTATTTTAAAGTATTCTAAATATTATTACTATATTTCGGTTTTATTACTTGTTTTAGTATTATTTTTTGGTAAAAATATTAATGGATCAACCGCATGGTTTGATTTTAAATTATTTTCTTTTCAACCTAGTGAACTTGTTAAACTTACTCTAACATTGTATTTAAGTAATATTGCACTCGTTAATAAACCAGATTTTAAACTAATATTAAAAGTTATAATTATTACTTTAATTCCTTCAATACTGGTATTTTTAGAGCCTGACACTGGGGCAATTATCTTTTATTTTTTAATTGCTATAACTGTATTACTTGTTGCGGGAGTTAAAAAATATTGGTTTGTAATTTTTGGAATAATTATTATTCTTTTATTAGGAACTTTTATATTACTTTATATTTATAATCAAGAAATACTCATAAATCTAATTGGCACAAGTTTCTTTTATAGAGTTGAGAGACTTATTACTTTTAGTACGGAATCTAGTTATCAGTTAGAAAATGCTATTATTGCTATGGGATCTGCAACTATTTTTGGTAGTGGTTTAAATAAAGTAAGTTTATATATACCAGAGGCACCAACTGATTTTATATTTGCATTTAATATTAGTAATTTTGGAATAATTTCGGGAATTATAGTAATTTTATGTTACTTACTTATTGATATATTTTTAATTAATAAATATTTAACTGTAAAACAAAAACAAATAAAACTAGTTTTAATTAGTTTTATTAGTATTTTTTTCTTCCAACAATTTATTAATATTGGAATGAATTTAGGATTGCTCCCTATTATTGGTATACCTCTACCATTTTTATCTTATGGTGGTTCAACAATTATAATTTATTTTATGTTTTTAGGTATTATTCTAAATATATTAAATAAATCTGTTTATTAATATGGTCCAAAAGTATTGTAATTGTAGGATGTACTATAATATGGCATAGGATATGGTCTTGGTGGGTATGGTCCATATGGCGGATATGGTGGATATGGGGCAACATTATATATTGGTCTTGGACGAGTTAAACCTACTGCTGCACCACCAACTAAAGCACCAGTTAAAAATGGAAATACAAAACGATCATTATTATTTACAGGATGATACACTGTATTATATTTTGGATTCATAAGAAAACTCCTTTCATAATATTGTATGAAAGAAGACTACTTTGTTTAGTTTAATCGCCTAGAATAAATTCTTTTCTTAAATCATTATATAAAGTTATTTTATCATATTTTATATTTAATTTATTTAAATTTTTAATAATAATGTCTTGTAATTCGGTATTATTAAAATATATTTCAAATTTAGTAGTTTCTTCAATTAAAATAACTAAATTACAATTACTTTTCGAAAGTTCATATTGATTTTTAATATTAATTATTTTATCATCTTTATTAAATACCAAGATATTAGCCATTAATATTAAGTACTTTTCATTGCTATTAATAATATTTTCTAATAATTCTCCCGAAGTTTTCTTTAAAAATTTAGATTTATCTTTAATATTAAAATAAATATCTTGTTCTTTAAAATACCAATTGTATTCTTTATAATTTATATTGTTAAGCAAATCTTTTAAAACATTATCCCATGTTACATTTAATTCAAATCTTATTCCAATCATTATTCCTCCATCTACAATTTTAATATATCAATAAATTTATTAAATTGCAAGAAAAAAGACTTATTATTTCATAAGTCCTAAAAAGTAATTTTTCTTACCCTTCTTTATTAGCAATACTTTTTCATCAATAGCATCGCTTTTAGTTATTACTTTTTCTAAATCAGTTTCTTTTTTGTTGTTAATACTTATAGCATTACCACTAATCATTTCGCGAGCTTCTCTTTTACTGCTTACAATTTTGTTATTTACAAGCATATCTATTAAACTTGTGTTATCTTCTACTTCAAATGTTGGTACATCTTTAATTGAAGAAATTATTTCATCACTTGATAAATTCCATATTTTATCAGAGAATAAAGATTCACTAATATTTAGAGCTTTTTCATATTCTTCTTTACCATGTAAGAAAGTAATCATTTCTTTTGCTAAAGCTTTTTGAGCTTTTCTTTCTTCAGGATGTTCTTTAACTTCTTTTTCTAGAGCTTCTATTTCTTCTTTACTTAAGAATGTTAATTTTTTCAAGTATTCAATTACTTTTTCATCTTCGGTGTTAATAAAGTATTGATATAATTCATAACTTGATGTTTTATTTATATCTAGCCATAATGCTTCACCAGATTCACTTTTACCAAATTTAGTGCCATCAGCCCGAGTAATTAGAGGTACTGTAAAACCATAACATTTAACATCAGCTCCATGAATTTTACGAATTAATTCTAAGCCTGAGGTGATATTACCCCATTGATCTTGACCTCCGACTTGCATTGTTACACCGTGTTCTTCGAAAAGTTTTAAAAAGTCAATTGATTGCAATATCATATAAGAAAATTCTGTATAAGTAATACCAATATCTAATCTTCTTTTTACGGTATCTTTAGCAAGCATGTAATTAATGTTAAAGTATTTACCATAATCTCTTAAGTAATCGATTGCTTGCATATTACAAAGCCAATCAGCATTATTAACAATTTCTACATTGCTTCCTAAGATAGTACTAACTTGATTTTTAATACATTCAATGTTATGAGCAACCGCTTCTTTGCTAATCATTGGACGCTCAACATTAGGTTTAGGGTCGCCGATTAAACCTGTACCACCACCAGCAATAATTATTGGAGTGTGTCCAGCTTCAAGTAATCTTTTAGATGTGGCAATTACGGTACAATAATGTCCTATATGAAGACTATCACCAGTTGGGTCTACCCCAATATAAAACTTCAGACCTCCTTTGTTAATAGCTTCTTCAACATCAGGACTGGTAATATCATTAATAAGTCCTCGCCATTTCAAATCTTCAAATACTGTCATAAAATTTCCTTCTTTCTAAAATTTAAAAAAGGATGGTACCACAAAGGAGTGCATTAGCACGGTACCATCCTTTTTTTAACTTAATTTTCCTTAACGCGGATTAAACGCATCAGCTCTGGAGTCGTAAATTCCATTCATCACTGATTGCTAGTATTATATCATATGCTTAAACTTTTTTTCAAGTACTAACTGTTACAATCTGTACAAACTGTGCAACTTTGCATGTAACTTGTTAAACGAGATTTTAAATCATTAACTTCTTCTTCAGTCCAGTAATCGTCAGGATTTGTAAATCCCCCAGTATCAAGTGAAGTTTCATCATCAAAACCTACGATAGTACCATTATTAACAAATATTACCGCCGGAACATAAATTCTTGGGTTACCTTCTTCATCATCTGTTAAATAACCATCAAGCAATTCTACTATTCTTTGATAATTTTCGGAGTTGTTGCTTCGGTCTTCTCTAATATTATAATAAAGTATTTCACTTATACCCACATCTTTAGCTACTTCATTTAAATATGGAACATAAGCTTCACACCACTGACATTCTGGAAAACCTAAATAAACAATACCACTACCACCATCTAAAACATCAATGATTTCATCAACGGTAGCATAAGTAAAGACATTATCATCAGGCATGCTTGGATATTCTTCAGCAAACTTTTCAGCATCAGTTGGTGTTGTTTCAACATTTTCTTCGTTATTATCACGAACAAGTAAGAAAACTACTACTCCGATTAAAATTACAATTATTGCTACAAGGCCAATAATTAATCCTTTATTTTTCATATACTTTTCCCTCCATATACAAAGAGTATCATTAAATATATAATATTGTCAATAAACCTTAAGTTTATTTCACTAAACTTTCCGTTTACCTACTCACAATCCGGTAAAACTTCTAGAGGAATATCATAAGTTATAACGGTATCATCGGCAGTTAATCCGTTAATTCTTATATAAATATTATTGCAAACCTCACTATCACAAGTACAAGAGTAATCATTAAAACTAAAGTTATTAATATTAAAACGAATTTCTTCTAAATAATAAGATAAATTATAACTCTCTTCATTTTTCTTATTTAAACTACTATATTTAGCAATTCTCGATTCATCATCTTCATGTTTTTCATATAAAATGCATTCTACAGCTACAAATTTTGGTTCTTCAGCTTCACCACAATAATTTATATCTGATATATAAATAGATTTTTTACTGTGGTTATAAGCAATAACCCCTTCGATATCAAAAGAATCATTATCACAAGTAAGAGATGAAAAATTGAATGAATCTTGATCTTGTGATACATAAAGACCAAAAATGGTTGTACAAATTGATAGAACAACTAACCCTATAGCTACAAAAATGGCTATTTTTTTACCATTATTTTTTTCTTCACCTTCGATTAATTCTGTAATACTTACATCAAATTCTTCACTTAATTTTTTCAAAAGTTCAATATCTGGTACACCTCGCCCATTTTCCCATTTAGAAACAGCTTGGGCAGTTACATTAAGTTTATCTGCTAACTCTTTTTGAGTTAAATTATATTTCTTTCTTAAATCACAAATAAATTTACCTATTTTTTCTGAATTCATATTACCACTCATAAAGATTATATCAAAAAAATGGTTAAATATAAAGTTTTTTGCTATCTTTAATCATATTTAATTTATTTTAAAACCAATATTTTTTCATTGTTTCTAAAAATTGTTTATTGCTTTACGTTATACCAACTTTTTATAATAGAACAAAAGTCAAAATAAATTTTGACTATCCTTGTATCACTACAAGGCATTTCTGCTTCATTGAGTTCTTCCGACTCTCCACAGACCAATTTCGGATGGTCGCCACCCTACTATTTTTATTTTATTATCTATACTAAACTTTGCATATATATTTTTAATCCTTCAAACATTATATTGATACTAGCATTGATATCTCGGTCATGTATATATCCACATTTAGGACAAACCCAGTTCCTTAAACAAGTGGATCTATATAAAATTTAAAGATTTTAAAGATATAAAACGAATTACAGAAGAAAATATAATATCTTGGAAAAAAGAATTTTCTAAAAACCTTCTAAAATTAGAATATAAAAATAAAATTATAGGTTATTTTAGAGAGTTTTTGCAATTTTGTTCTGATGAATATGATTTAAGTAGAAAACTTTATAGTAAATTAAATCTTTATAAAATTTCTGTCAGTTCTAAAAAGAATGGTGCCGAATGGAATTTTTGGACATTTGAAGAATACCAAAGTTTCATTGAAGTTGTTGATGCGTTTTTTGACAGAGTAATGTTTGAATTTTTATATTATACTGGTGTTAGATTAGGAGAAATGATTGCTTTAAAATGGAAATATGTAAACCTGGAAAAAAAATACATTGAAATAAAATATACATTTACTAATAGTGTTGAGGGTAAATCATATGATTTCGTAGATCCTAAAACTAAAAACTCGATTAGAATAATTGAATTAGATGATGATCTAGCAGAATTATTAAAACTACACCTTGAAGAAGAAAAGAAAATTTATGGATTTAATCCTGAATATCTTGTATTTGGAAATATTAAGCATATTTCCCCTACTAATTTTAGGCGAATATTAAATAAATATATAGAAAAAGCAAACTGTAAAAAAATAACACCTCATGGTTTTAGACATTCACATGTTAGTTTATTAATTAATTTAGGATGTGATTCCAGAGATGTTGCGGAACGAATAGGAGATACAATAGAAGTTGTAGAAAAAACATATTATCACATGTTCCCAGAAAAGAAAAAGATACCAACTAATAAATTAAATGAGCTAAAATTACGAGGTAAAAACGAGGTAAAACATATTTAAACAACAAAAAAGCCCGTATTTACGGGCTAAAATACTTTATTGGTGGAGAATGTGGGATTCGAACCCGCGACCCCCACGGTGCAAGCGTGGTGCTCTAGCCAGCTGAGCTAATTCCCCAGAACAAGAATATCTTACCATATATCGGTAAAATAATCAAGGGCTAAATTAATGTTCTTCCACAATTTTTATTAAGCCTGCTTCAACTTCTTCTAGGGCACGACCTAATTCCCTTTTGTTTTTGTACTCGGTTTCTTTCATTTGAAAGTGTTTTGTTTCTAACATTTGTTTACTTCTAATTGATGCAACATGTACTAATTTGTACTTAGAATCAACGATATTAAGTAATTTATCAATTGATGGATATAACACCTTTCTCACTCCTCTCTCTTTAATATATATAATACCCACTTTGAAAAGTAAAATCAACAAAAAGTTTAAGATTTGACACTAATTTGACATAATTCTCTTAAAGCTTGTAAAATTACAACCATTGCCCAAGTATCTTGCTGACAATAAATTCTTAGGGCTTCATAATATAAATCATATTCTTCTTTTGTCATTTTATTATAACTGGCATAAGCAACAATTGCTTCAGTACCATTTTTAACTGTTAAATCTTTGTAAGATAAATCACTAAAAACTGGCAGGGTTTTTTTGATAGAATAAGAACCACTTAAATCTTTGTTGTAATAATTTGGGAGACTTGCTCTTTCTTTATCAAAACCTAACTCTTCATAAAGTTCAGTTTTAGTATTAACTAACCAAAGCAAGTCAAAACCCCGATTATACATTTTCATAAGTTTTTCACGATATTCCGGAAATATAGCTGCCAGTTCTTTAATTCGACCTTTTTCAAAAGCAACATTCTGCGCAAATAAGGTGCCTTTATCAGGATCAATATAATTACATAAAGCTTTAACTAATTCTTCTCTTTCATCATTATCAAAAGTTTTAGCTAAAAAGATATAATTATCTTTTTCTTTATCACATACACCTGGAGCATGTTCAATATGTAAGCTAAATTCAAATGGTGATTGAATATAAGGTTTTTCCCCGCGAAACCTTGGCATTGGGCATGGCATTGTTTCAAAATCTAGGTGATATATCGGATATTCTAAAGCATTTAGACCTGCTCTTATTTTTTCTGCGTCAATGTAAGGTTTATTAAATCTTAAACAGTCTCTTTGAATTTCATGCTTTTTACTCGTAATCCATTCTTCTGGTATATCTAACATATTAATATATCCGGCATTGATTAGTTCTAGGCCTTTTAATCTTTCACCGTCTAAAGTTTTAAAACCAAAACCATTATTTAAATAATTTAAACTAGAATTTTTAGCGGGAATCTTTTTACCGCAGACAGGACTTAAATAAATACATTCTTTTACCTTTTTTCTTTCGCACCACTTACCCATAGGACATGGAGATGCATTTAAGTTAAAAAGATAATTTTCCAAACTTTCTGCGGTTTGTTTAATAATATCTTGGTATTCTTCCGTAACTTTGGTTAAATCAAAAAACACTACTATTTCATTTCCTTCATTATCAGGATTATAAATAGCTTTTTTACCTTCATAAGTGCCATCAAAAACATAGTTGTGATTAAGTACTGCTAGATAATAATGAACATTTTTTAATCTTTCTTCATTATGTGATTCTTTGTATTCACCTTCCAAAATAAATCTTTGAATAGCTAGGTCAAAGATGTAAGATCCAACAGAACTATATCTATCAAATAATTTTTCTTTTTGTTTTAGATAAGCATCCAAAGGCATTTCACTATCAAGCGGATACCCTCCTATTTCATCTTTTAAATAATAACAATTTTTATCTTTATCAAAATGAAATATAGAATATTTTTCACCCTTTTTATGATTTGCTTTTAGATTAACATATTTATTAGATGTTGTTGCTTTTACTTCAATGATATTTATATCATTAGATACCTCATTATAAATATCGACATAACAAATATATTTAATACCGTTTTTATTAAATTCAAATGATTCTTGGCTAAATGTATCTTCCGCATAAACGCTTTTACCCCCGAAATATTTTTTAGTTATACGACCCGCTTCAATTTCGACCATTTTATAATAAGGCATCATGGCTTCTAATTGCTTATCGACTTTATTAGTTAAATCAACTTCATAAGTATCATCTTCAAAAATACTACCTAATATCTCTTTTAAGCATTCCCCTTCTTCTTCCTTCTTATATTCTTTATAAGTAATATCGGCATCTAGTTTTTCACTTTTTATTTCTTCTAAGGCCGCATATCTCGGACAACGACTATAATTGATAAAATTAGTTTTAGTAATTGCCATTTTATGCTAAAACCTCAGCAGTTATTACATCATCTTTATTAGTAATTTTAACTCTTAAATCATTTAGGGTATCTTCACTATTTCTAGGGTCTTCAACTACACCTTCAGAATTAGAAATAATTACATTTGCTAAGGCAAGTTCTTCAACAGTCATATAGACATCACTAGATTCAGCAAATAATTCTTCATGACCTTCCGCATATATTACGGCATTTTTTTCAATTGCAGCAATTTTTAAATCATATAAATCTTCTTCATAATTCACATCAAAATCATAAGAAAACATATTAGCTAATGCAAAATAACCAACTGTAAAAACCGCCAAAAGGACTATTAAACCAATTGATATAGCACCCTTATTATTCTTCATTTTTCTCCTCCTCTTTACTAAATCCCCGATATTCCCACAAAGGAAATTCATCTCTTATTTTCATTATTTCACTTAACATTTTCGTTTTTAATTTATCTCCCTTAAATTCAAAATATTTAGTTACTGTTTCTTCTAGATTCTCTTTAGCAACTTCTTCTTCATTTAGAGAATTATATAAATATGGAATAACTATAAACTTATCAACAAATTCTATATCTTTATTTCTAAATACATAATTACTTTTTAACATTTTAATAAATTTTTTATAGCTTTTAATATTATGATGATATATTGAACTTCCTAATAAGCAATAATCTTTATTAGTAAAATATTTATATTTCTTATTTTTTAAGTAACTGTCAATTCTTTTTTTATTAGATAATTTAGTACTAATAATCTTTTTATTATCTATTTTATATTCTTTTTTATAATAATAGTTCATTTTAGGAATAATTAATTCTTTATCAAGGATACCACTAATTATTATATCAAAATATTTTCTATCAACTATTCCGTAGGCAATAATTACCCCATCAACTAATTTATAAATTCTATCCCATTTTTTAATATAAGTTATAACTTCTTTATCCTTTAATAAATTACTAATTAAAACCTTAGTATCTTTTGGTATAACTAGGTCTTGTTCTTGAATTAAAATACATTTACTAATTAAATAATTTAAAAAGACTCTATTTTCTAGTAAATAATCACTATTTATTTTTTTAGTCATTAAATGTTTTAAAATATTATAATCTTCTAAATCTAGAGACATTATAACATATTTAAAATAAGTATTTTGAATTTCTGTTATATCTTCAATTAACTTATCTTTTTTGGCATTTTTAGTTTCTATTTTTATACCACCATATATTTCTCTTAAAGAATTATAATCATTTATTATGTTAATTAATTCATCTTTCTTTAGTTTCTTTATATAAGTTATGTAGTTATCTCCTAAAACCATTTTATTCACCCGTAATAATTATATAATAAATTTGCCTTTATTTCTATGGTAAATATGTGAAAATATGTGAAATTTTATTTATCTTTAAAAATTTTAGTTATAATTGGTTTTAATAATTCTAAAATAATAAAGGCAATTATATTGACTAATATAACAAATATAAATTGGGATAGATTAATAATTTCTAAACCAAATAATTTACCAACGGGAGTAAAGAAGACAATAAGTTGGATAATTAATAAAACTAAAATACCTAAATTTAAATAAATATTTGAAAATATTCCTTTTTCTATTATTGGTCTTTTTAAACTACGACAATTATAGGCAAAAACAAATTCATTTAAGACAATACTAAATAAAGCCATTGTTTGAGCAATACCTTGTCCCATATTTTCAAATAAGAAATATACTAAAATACTTATACCCGCTTCTAAAATGACGGATATTATTAAGAATGCCATAAAGAACGGAGTAAATATTCTTTTATTTAAGCCATTAGGTTTTCCCTTCATAATATTTTTATCAGAGCTTTCAAAAGCTAAAGCAATTGAAGGAATTGTATCAGCCACTAAATCGATATATAAAACATGAATTGCACTAATTATATTACTTCCCATAAACATACCTAATAAAATTATAACTATTTCTGTAAAATTACTTGATAAATTATATAATACATTTGTAATTACGTTATTATATATTCTTCTACCATTTTCAATAGCAGTAGTTATTGTATTATAAGAATCATCTAAAAGAATAATATCAGCAACATTTTTAGTAACATCGGTGCCACTTTTACCCATACCAATACCAACATTAGCAAGTTTCATTGCAGGAGCATCATTGACCCCGTCCCCAGTCATTGCTACAACTTTTTTTCGTCTTTGTAAAGACTCAACAATTTGCAGTTTATTATCAGGACTAACTCTAGCAAATACAGAGTATTTATTTATTGCTTCCATTAATTCAGATTTTTTTAAATTATTTAAAATGCTAGCATTAATTCCTTCATCATCACTAGAAATTATTCCTACTTCTTTACCAATAGCAAGAGCCGTTTCAAGGTTATCACCAGTAAGCATTATTGGTCTAATACCGGCATCACGACAAGTTTGAATAGCTTCTTTGACATTTTTTCTTGCAGGATCTTTTAGAGCAACTAATCCCACTAATATTAAATCATTTTCTTCTTTAAAATAATCCTCTTCATTATTGTATTTGTTTTTAACTTCTTTATAAGCAAAAGATAGTACTTTTAAAGCTTCATGTGAATATTCTTTTTCAATATCTAAATACTTATTTTTTATTTCTTTAGTTAATTTTTCTTTTTTACCACCTAATAAAACATATTTACATCTGTTAATTAAATTTTCTAAACTACCTTTAGTATAAATATAATATTTTTTATTATCTTCATATATAGCACTCATTAGTTTTCGATCAGAATCAAATGGTAATTCTATTATTAATTTTTTCTTTTTTTGTATATCTTCAATATTAATTTTATATTTTAGTAAATAATTAGCTAAGGCTACTTCGATGCTATCTCCAAAAAAATCTTTATTATCAAATGCAGCATTATTACATAAAGCCATAATATCAATTAATTCTGGATTATTTTTAATATCTCTTAAATTAATTATATTATTATCAGTATATATTTTAATTACTTCCATTTTATTGGTAGTAAGTGTTCCTGTTTTATCAGTACAAATTACTTCTGTTGCTCCTAGAGTTTCAATGGCTGCAAGGTTTCTTACAATGGATTTTTTCTTGGCCATTTCACTTACCCCAATAGATAATGTAGCAGTTATTGCTATTGGTAAGCATTCAGGAACACTAGCAACAATCATGGAAATAGAAAGCATAAATACATTAAGTAAGGAATAATCCATAATAATGCCATAACACATTACAAAAGCTACTAAAAAGGCTGCAATACCCGAAATAAATGAAGATATTTTTTTGATTTTAACTTGTAATGGGGTAATTGGTTCAACTGATGTATCAATGCTGGCAGCAATTTTACCAAGTTCGGTATCCATACCAATATCAACAACTATCGCCTCAATCTTGCCAGCAGTAACAACTGTCCCAGAATAAACCATATTTTTACGTTCAGCAATAATTAAATCACCTTTTAATACTTCATCTATCTTTTCAACATTTAGGCTTTCTCCCGTAAGAATAGCTTCATCACATTTAGCAAAATGACTTTCGATAATTCTCGCATCTGCTGGGACTTTATCTCCCGCTTCTAAAATAATGTAATCGCCTTCAACTAAATCTTCAGAATTAATTTTTTCTAATTTACCATCTCTTTTAACAGTCGTATATTCTGATGAATAATTTTTAAGTTTTTCAATAGCATCTTCTGCTTTAGACTCTTGAAAATAGCCCATAATACAATTAACTAGAGTTGTACCTAAAATAACAATTGGCTCTAAAAAATCGCCATTAGTAAATATTGCATAAAATAAAGACATTAAACCTACAACTAATAAAAGAATAATCATTACATTTTTAAATTGTTTTAAAAATATACTTAATTTACTCTTTTTGTTTTTTTCAATTAAAATATTTTTCCCAATTAGGTTTTGTCTTTTTTTAGCATCACTGTTACTTAAGCCATCCATACTTGTTTTATATTCTTTTAATACTTCTTCTTTAGTTTTTAAATATGCATCATTCACTAGTATCACCACTACTATTATATAACAATATTAAACTAAAAACAAAAAATTTAAGAATAATCTTAAATTTTTGACACTATTTTTTCTTTTTATTTTTATTATTTATATTATCATAAACTATTGGTTGATTTTTAGTCTTATCCTCTTCAATTACTTGTTCTTTTTTCTTATCTTCCTTAATTACTTTTATTTCTTTCTTATCTGCTAACTTCTCTTTATTTTTATTTTTATGTTTCTTTTTACCCTTTAAAGCACATATTAATATGATAAACATTAAAACAAATAGACCAATAAAACCAAATATAATATAAGTATATAAATTTATTTTTTCATTTAAAACATTAATCATTTCATCATCATATTTAATTGCCGTTTGATCATTTTTATCATATTTAAAGAATCCTTCTTCGCCAGTTTCAACATTAATACCATAAATAATAGCAAATCTAGAGTCATCACTAACATAAAAGGATTTAACTTCTATATCATTAATAGTTATTGTGCCACTTTTATATCCATCTAATACTTTATCAGTATTTACAGGATATATAGTTAAATTACTCAACTTAAGTTCATTATAAATCTCATAGGTATTATCTTCTTCATTATATATATAAAGATCTATATTTCCACTACTATCCTTTAATCCTACTAGAGTAAAGCCAGTTAGTTCTGATGTATATGCAGGTATTTCAAAATCATTAATGTTTACTGTTGTCTCTTGATAAGCATTAGGAACTGGCAAATACTCTTTTATTTTTACAACTGTAAGATTCTCATCTCCAATTGTTACATTTATAGGATTGGCATCCTTAACTTCAACTGTTAAAGTGTATGTTTTTTCACTACCATTTTCAGCTCTTACAATAATAGGAAAAGTATTAGTACCTTGAGTTACTGTTTGTGTGCCTATTCCAGTTACACTAGCAGATTTATCATTTTCTTCGGCATTAATAGTAATTTCTGTAGTGTTTTCTGGTACAACTACACTGTATTCTGTTACATCTTTAGAAAATTCCGGAGTTATTTCAAAGCCTTCAACTGATAAACTTTTTAAATTATTATCTTTAGAATATGATGCTTCTAATTCTGCTTGAGTCATAATTCTTACCGTTTTAGTTCCGGCGCTTAAATCCATTGCAGTCATGTTTTCATAATCATATGCTGAATAACTACTCATGCTAAGGCTCGTACTACCGCTTTTTAAAGCTCTAAACCTAAATGTATATTTTTTACTTGTAGTACCAGAAGAAGAGTTAACCATACTTACTCCGCCACCTTCACTATCAGTGCTAATAAGTTCTAAATAACTACGGTCATAGTTTAAATCCATATCCCAACTACCTATTGGAGTTGAACTTGATAGTGTTACCGTAATAGATACAGTATTTCCTACAACTGCACTAGAAGTTCCAGTAATTCTAATACTTCCTGATGCAGCATTAACACTAATAGGAAAAACTATTAGACAAATTAAACTAATTATTATTACTTTTAAATGTTTCAATATTTAACCTCCTTTTTATTGAACAATTTCATATGTACCTAAAATATCTTTTTGAACTTGTAATAAATCTAGAGCATTAATTATGCCATCACCAGAAGTATCACCAGCAAGAGCATAGACATCTGTTAAACTATATGTTCCTAAAATATATTTTTGTACTTGTAATAAATCTAGAGCATTAATTATTCCATCCCCAGAAGTATCACCCTTAATAGCAATTTTTAAAGTTTCACTTCCTGATGCATTAGTTATTCTTAAATGCATTCCTGTTTTTACAGAACCTGTTTGAATTTCATTGCCACTACTATCCATAATAACAACCGTATTATAACCAGATACAGATTCAATTGCTCCTTTAATCGTGTTAATATCTGTACCAACTGCAATACCAGTTATATAACCGCTTTGATATTTATATCCACTAGATGTTACAATAGTATTTATAGGTAAATCACTTAATGAGGTATCTGGTTCTTCTCCAGTTGCTCCATTATCACTATTATTAATTGTGGCATTCATATTGGTAAATACAGGTATATAAAATACATATGATTGTGATAAAATTCCTAAATCACTATAAGATTTATAAGTTGAAGCGGATTCATTTGAAGGAGCTGCAATATTTGTTTGGAATTGATGAGTAAATTGAGAACTCATATTGGTAGGAACCAAATTAAATTTTTGTAAATAAGTGGTATATTGTCCGGCATTAATATAACTTGAAGAAATGAAGTTTGCTCCACCAGCTAGAGCATTTTCTAAACCATACCAATCATGATCTTTAGCATAATCTAAACCACAATAAGTTGCTCCATTAGTTGTTGCACATTCATCACTTACTCCATAATTATAAAAATTATAGTATCCTTCATATCCAGGATAAACCCCACTATATAAATTATACAAACTTGTTGATGTTCCAAGTTCCTGTAAAATCCGTGATGCCAAGAACGTTGGACTTACATCAAGTGTTGAGCCAACATTATCAATTATAACTCCTAAATCGTTTCCTAAATTAGCATGATAGGTATAAAAGGTTGCACTATCTATTATAGCTTTAACACTACTTGGATAATAAGGCTTTATTAAATCCGAATATTTTAAATATTCAAATTGAAATATAAATCTATCTGATAAAAAATTACGAGGATCCATATAATACGCCAAGGCTTGTTGACTCGCATTTTTCCAAGAACTATCCCAACCATATCGGTTATTACAAGACCTATCCATAAACGATTCATTAGAAGTTTGAACATAACTCTTACCACAAGCACTTTCTCTTTGGACTGAATAACTCCAATCAAGATTAGTTTGAAGGGCTACAAATTGCCAATTAGGATACTTTTCTCTTAAATGGCATAAACCGCCCCAATAACTTGATGGAAAACCTAAATTACTCATTTCTATTTCACAAGTTGTACTTGGTGCTACATCATCAGTGCTATGGCTATAAACAACATCAACATGATCTCCACATACATAACCGGTATCTACACCATTATAATATATTTGATACCAATCACTATTACAATCATAATGATTATTAGTATCACTATAAGTTTTATCTTCTACTAAAGTATAATATGAACCAATATAAGCTGAAGAAATTTTAGTATTTTGAGTTCCTGGTCCCGTTCTTACATTACAAGAAGAATTTATATAAGCACGAGCAGTTGTAGCTGCACTTGTATCAGCTAGAAATATGAACATAACTAAAAAACTAAATAATATATATTCAACTTTTTTCATGCAATTCTCCTTATATTAGATTCATAATAATTATAACATTTTATTACATGACTCGACAAATTTTTACAAAAAAAGTTGTAAAATTAATGTAAATATCTATTATTTTTGAGTATTTTATAATATAATAGTTTTGAAATGGTGGTTTTAGGAATGAAGCATTTTGATAAAATAGATATTATTTTTATTGTTTTAATATCCATTTATTTAATTACTCTTTTTGTGGGTATTTTATGGATCGTATTAGATAAAATAGAAAAAAAATATTGGTTACCAAAGAAAAATGTATCAATTCCAGTAGAAGAAGAAAAAACTAGAAATAAGCCAACTAAAACTACTAATAACAATAAATCTATTTCTAAAAAAACAGCTACTTCTACAAGAAAAGCTGTAAGTAAAGCAACCACAACTAAAAAAACTACTATTAATGCTAATAAAACTAAAACTACTGCTAAAAAACAACCAAATAATTCCAAAAGAAATACTGGTTATGTATCTCCAACCAAGAGGAAGAAAACTAATAATCGTAAGAAAAAGAAAGCATCTAAAAAATGATGCTTTCTTTTAATTTAACATATCTTCTAGTATTTCATCTATTATTTCAGAATTTTCTTCTCCACCTGATGAATCTTCTTCATTAGTTGTATTATCATCACTTCCACTATTTGAAGAATTATCATCACTCGGCTCTTCACTTATTGGTTTCCTACTATTTACAACATAAAAAGTTATATCTGTAATATTACCTAGGAATGTTGAAATAGGTACACTTTGATCTCCAATTAAACCAACATTAACACTACTATTATAATGTTCGCTATCGGGATCAACATATTCTATATTACACATTATTCCCTGCTCACTGCAATAACTTTCGGCTTCAGTTACAGTTCTACCGATAAAACTAGGCAAAACCTCACTTGATCTTTCGCTTCGTAACCCTTTTCCAGGACTATAAGTTTCATATGGTTCATTTACTGAAAAACTAAAGGTTTTAATTTCTTCTTCATCTTCTTCTCCTAAAGTTACTTTTAAGGCATGTTTAATATCTTCTAGAGAATCTTTGAAATATCCTTGAGCAGATGTAGTATTACCCATACTTGGAACATAAACTGGCAAGCTATATGTTTCTAAATAAGCTTTATTAATACTAAGCATGTCTTCACCACTTAAAACATTACTTACCATACTTTTAATAACACTATAACCAGATAAAATGGTATTAATATCCATATTTGTAGCAATATTATTACTTACAGCATTCAAGATATCTTGCAAATTAGCTACACTACTAAATCCTAAAGCTTTATTAGCAATAGCTTCAACAACTTGTTGTTGATGTCTGATTCTATCTAGGTCACTACCAATATATAAATGTCTATTTCTCGCATAAGCAAGGGCTTCTTCGCCATTTAGCGTTTGATATCCCGGCTCAATACAAACCAAACTATCGCCAAATTCTCTATCTGAATTTTGTTCACACATCATACCATCATATTTATCAGCATTATATGTTGGAGCTTCAACATCCACTTCTATTCCTCCGATAGCATCAACAAGTTCTACTACTCCTTTAAAATTAATTTTAACATAATAATCAATATCAATATCTAAAAAGTTACTAACAGTATCTATAACACAACTTGTCCCATAGGCGGCAGCTGAATTAATTTTGGCATACTGGTCATTGCGACAAGCAATCGGTACATAGGTATCCCGAGGAATACTTAACATTGTAGTTTGTAAAGTGTCAGGATTAAAGGTAATAATCATCAAAGTATCACCATTAAATGCCGCATTAGCATTTAGGCCATAGTCTTCAGAATCCACTCCTAAAAGCAGGAATGTTAATGGTTCTTCAAAAGTTTTATTACTTGTTAAAACTAAATCTTGATTTTCCCTCTCTTCACTATATTTATATAAAACTTTAGTATCATTTGCTATATTTTGGTAATCCTCTTCTTCATTAAATAGTGTTACATAATTACTTGGAACAAATATCGCATCAATATCCCCATTATATAAATCTTTAAGCATACTATAATAATCATTATATTCGGTAATACTATTTACAAGTTTTTCTTCACTATATAGTTTTTGAGCCAGTATATTACCTTCTATTTCAGCTTCATCATTTATCATACCTAAAGTAGAATCATTATTAAACTTTGTATCTTTTAAAGATATTAATAAACTTGTATATACTAAATTTTCATCATCAGTCATATTACTTAAATTATTATAAATCATATTTATATAATAAGAGCCAACACAAAATATAACAATAAATATAACAGATATAATAGAAGTAATAACTACTCCCTTATATTTTCGTCTTAATAAATTTAGTAAATTAATAAATAAATATAAAATAAGATATAAAATAAAGAAAATTATAAATATTATTCTAATAGCTGTTTCTATCCCTTTTAAATTAAGTAAACTTTTTACAAAGAAAAATAAAGAAATTATATAAAGAATTCCTATTATATAATATAAATATCGATATATACCTTTAGATCTTTTTAATTTTCTTAATACTTTCTTCATCCTTTTTATTCTCCAACTTCGTATTCTACAACATATAATTTATTATCTAAATTAATTAATGTAATTAATGCATTATTATCATAACCTAAATCACTTACATATTGCCATGACAAATTAACTATATAGGAATCAAATGAATTTTCCTCAATAGTATATTCACCTGTTTCATTACTTAATACCTCAATACTAGATACTTCTGGTAAATCTTGTTTTCTTTTACCACTTGAATTATTTTCCATATGTTTATATAATGTATCTTCGACATTTAACTTAAAGTTTTCCAAGGCATCTGGATAAACATATTCAGTACTTCCAACATCATATTTGTTAATTTTATTATCCATTGTAAATAAATCAATAACAAATAGTTTTGCTAAAGCACTCGCATATAGTTCATAATCTATTTCATCACTATTTAAAATGTTTTTTAATTCCTCATAAGTACTTTTCATGAGTTCAGTATCTCGATCATCTAAATTGTATCCATATTCGGAAATACTATCAACTACATTTACTACTTCTTCTTCCGTTTTATTATTTAATAAAATTTTATATATTACAAAAGATATAATAGCAAGCAGTACAACTATTAGAATTATTATTAATATTCTTTTATATTTTTTCTTCATATCATTCTCCTGTCATGGATACTGAATCAAGTAAATCATAAACTATAATTAAATTAGATATATCGAGTCTTTCTTCCCCAATTGCACTAACATTTTCTATATAATCTTCATCAATTATAGCACCATCTTCTAATACTTTATATTCTCCAGTAGAATTATTGTAATATACTTTATCAGTTAATATATTTCCATTTGGAAAAACTATTAAATTATCATCTTTAGCATTAAAGATATCTTCTCCAACTGCATATTTATTATATAGTCCATACATATTTAGTATGGTTGGAGCTACATTATACATACCTGTATAATAAGTAATTTCTCCACTAAATACATCTCTTAATTCTGCATTTTTAGTCCAAATAATAAGTGGTGTTTTTTTATTTAATTCATGATCATAATAATCATATTCCACATATTCCGGGTCGCCTTCTTCGTATTCTTCACCAGTTTCAGGATTTAAATTATATAAATAATTTATTTCTCCCCGATTAAGTTTAGCATCATGATCTCCGAAGAAGACAAATACTGTATCATCAAAAGCATCTGATTCATTGATGTAATTTAAGAAATCTCCAAGAGCCATATCTGCATAATTAGCACTTTTTATATACTGTCCAACTGCTGTATCTGATAAATAATCAACACTCATATCTACTTCTTCTAAAGTATCAGGGTTAATTTTTGTATAATGACTTGATAAATCTAAATTACTATATGGAGCTGCTTCATAAAATGGTGAGTGATTTGATAAAGTAATTACATACCCCATATAATTTTCATAAGTACTTTCAATATTTTCCATAATTGGTATAGCTTGTTTAAAGAACAATCTATCATTTATACCTAGATTAATAACATCAGACTCTTCATAAGTAAATGATTCTTCAAAATACATTCCTTCATAACCAAGAGATGGATGAGCTCTATCTCTACTCCACATACCAACAAAATTGCCATGCATACTAAATGTATAATATCCTAATTCTTGTAAATATTTAGGTATTGTAAAATATTCTCTATCATAATAACTTGTAAATACAGCTCCACTTGCTGCAGGCATTAATCCTGTAAGTAAAGTAAATTCGGTATCTGATGAAGTACCAGTACTTACTTGAGGATAGAAGTTTGAGAAAAACATTCCTTCACTAGCAAGCCTATTTAAATTTGGAGTAACATCCTCTCCATTAAATTCTAAATCCATTAAGAAAGTTTGCATTCCTTCCATATGAACAAATACAATATTTTTTCCCTTTAAAATACCTGTATATTCATTGTCCACATGTTCTTCTTTTTGATCAATATAAGCATCAAAAATCGCCTCTGCTTCTTCAACTCCAAATAAACTACTAAGTTTAGTTCTAACAACTTGAACAGCATCATTTACTTGATACATTAAAATACCAAATCTTTCAACCACATATTCTCTATTCCATTGTTTAGCAAGGCGCGAATAATCTTTACTTTCAGCAGTACCAAAGCTATAACCAAGACATAGGGCACCCACCAAAAGAGTTGTTACTACCATTTTTTTACCTTTTTCTATTTTATCAATAAAATAATAATAAGATGATGATAATAATTTTTTATGAATTACATAAAATATTATTGGTACCAATATATACATAATATCAAAAGCACTTAATTTTTCAAAGATTGAACCAGTTACAGTTTCCGCTTGGGATACAGTATCTAAATAGCCAATGGATGCAAAATTAACATAGAATTTATAATAAATAGAATTTATAACATTAATTATTGTAAATATTATTAACCATATAAAATAATATTTAAATTGATTTTTAGGCTTAACAAAATAACCTAAACCACCAATAATTAGAATTATTCCTAAATCAGTTATAAATGGTTTAAAGCTAAAAAAATTGCCTATGGTAAAATATCTTACAAACATTGTACCAATTATTGCAAGTATTACATAAGATATAAATAAACGATTAGTAATTATATATTCAACAATACTTTTACGAATTGTTTTTAATGTTTTTTTTATTTTTTTCTTCATATTTTCCCTTCTTACAAACAATATTATAGCAATATTTACATTTTTAATCAATTATTGTTGCAAAAAAAGTAGAAATTTGATACAATTTATTTACGCAGGTGTAGTACAGCGGTTAGTATGCGGCCTTGCCAAGGTTAAACCTGTAGTGTGATTTCAAAAATTACAAACCCTTATAAATAAAGGATTTATAAGAAAGATTTAATTTTGAAAATCAAAAATTACCGCTTTGTGTACCAAATCGTGTACCAAAATAACAAACTTTGATTAAATTAGTTTCAATTATTCTAATTTATCAACAAAAAAAATTAATCAAAAATAATTAAAATTTGCAGGTATAGTACAGTGGTTAGTACATCGCGTTGCCAACGCGAGGACGGCAGTTCGAATCTGCTTACTTGCTCCATTTTGATGATTAAAATCTCTAGTTTTTAGAGATTTTTTTACAAAAAAACTTAGCCTTTTTAGGTTAAGTTATTTTTATTTAGTGGTTCTATTTTTATTTTTTTATACACCTTTTTAAATCCTTCAAATATTGTATCTATTTCCTCATCATCTAATAAATGATCAATGTTTGAAATTTTTTTAAATACTGGAAATAAACGAAAAAGGTACTCTTGGCATATTTTTAAATCTTCTAAATAATTAATTTTTTCAATTGGTTTTCCCAACATATATTGAATAAACGAATTTATTTTTCTCTGATTACTAAATCTGTTTACACTTATCCGGTATAATTCAGCATAAGTTAATCCTAGAGAGTTTCTAAATTCTTCTTCAAATTTATTTAGAAGTTTCCTATCTTCTTCAAGATTGCTTTGGTTATAAACCCCCAATACAGTACTTACTTTAGACCAACCAAACCTTTTCTTAACAGCTTCAATATTAGTTTCACCCTGTAACATGAAAGTCGCAGCACTATGTCTTAGTACTCTAAGAGGAAGTTCTTGATAGCCTAAAGAACGAATAAACTCACGCCATTCAGCAGTATATTTTGATGGAGATATTAACTCTTGATCTAACCAAGAAGTAAATATAAAATCATCATTACTAACTAAAACACCACATTGTTCTTTAAAATACCTATATTGATCAACTAAAGTCAATGTGTACTCACTAATACTTATCTCTCTTTCGCTACAATCTGTTTTCAAATCTTTAATAATCAACTCATTGGTAAGTCGTGATTTTATTAAAGCACGTACAATTTTCAAAGTACATCTGTTTCTATTAATATCAGAATACTTTATTGCTAAGATTTCTTCTATACGTAAGCCAGTTTCCAAAAATAAATTAACTAACAATTTAAATCTAATATTCTTATTATTAACTTTATCAAGTACCAAATGTATATCTACATTAGCTAAATAATTTCTACTTTTAGGTTTATATTTTGGCTTTCTATCAACCTCATCAAATGGATTTTCTGATATAATTTTTATTTTATTTCTAAAGTACTCAAATGCTTTGTGCATTAATTCATAAGGATTGTTAATTGTATTTTCAGACAAGACCCCTTTATTGGTATCATTAAGAGGTTTAGCAGAGAAGAGATAATCAACATATTGTTGTGCATCTTCTACAGTAATATCTACTATCTTCTTATCTAATAACCCAGAATCTTGTATGAACCTACTTCTATAAGCAAGTACATCTTTATCATAGGTTAATTGACTTAAATTTTTGTTATTAAGTCGCGATTCTCTGTATAAAAGAAATTTCTCAAACCCTTCTTTCAGAGTTAGATTAACAAATTCATTCTCATCTGTTGTAGCAACATCATTTTTTTGATTAGAGTTATTTAGAGAATCAAGAATTTCCCATTTCCTATTAATAGCATTGAGTAACCCATAAACTACTTCTGTAATTCTACTTCCATTAAATCTAATTGAAATTCGGAATTTATCTGGACCGATTTCATAAATATATTTTAAATCTTCATCAGTAATTCCCAAACTTTTAGCTTTATTAAAAGTGATAGAAAATCGCTCTATCACTTCTTTAGTTAATTTAGATTTGCTCATGAGTTCGCCACGTAGTTATATTGTTTTTCTTGTTAGTACTCGCTTGTAGGAAGTTATCTACATCACTAATATAAAAGTGTCTTTCATTTCCTATCCATGTAACAGGTAACAACTTTTCATTGATAGCCTTAGTGATAATATACTTACTTAATTTTGGGTATATTTCCATAATCTCATTTATACTATAAAGTTCTTTCTTACTTTCCTTTATAGTATCTAATTCTAAGTTGTTTTCATAACTTTTAATAAGATTCCCTATACCAATAAATAAATCACTTAAACAAGTAATGTTTTCTTTTTCCACATCAATTCCTCCTTTATTACTTGCGTTCTAATCTGGAAGTAATTACTTCCAGTATATAATCTCTAACTTCTTTATGTAACTCTCTAGCTCTAATCTGTGTAAATATTTTTGGTTTGACATTTTCCCTCCACATGTTATTTTCAGTACAATCAATATGATGTCCTACTAACACTTCCATTTGATTGTTACAATCTCTTTCACGTGGTAAATAGGCCCATATACATAAGTCTAGTTCAGGATCATATTTATCAAATATTTTCAATAAAGCACCTTGTTCAGCACCATTATTAAAAATTTCGATAACACCATCTACATCAAACTCTAATTTTAATAGCTGATTCGATACAGCATTAAAAATATCAATTGCTTTTCTAATCCGATCACTCCAAACTATCACATACAATCATCCTTTCATTTTAGAGTAATGATATCTTATGTAATTAAAAGTGGCACGCTAAGAATTTCTGTATTTTCTTATATTACCATATTCTCTAACTTTGTTAGTTATTGCTTTTTTTTCTTCTTTTTTTGACTAACTAAACTTGCTTCAGTATTTTCTCCAAATACTCCCATTTTTATTCCATACCTATTTTTCACTTCATCAGTTGGGATTATATATCTGAAGTAGATACTATCACCAAATGAGTTTGTAACCCAAAATTCACCAGTTTTTTTAATCATTTTCTCCTTAAAATCCAAATAACACGTATAAGGTTTGAAATTTTCCATACACCAATTTTTATAAATTTGAAAAAATTGGCTAGTTGTAGGGTCATCAATTTCAGGGTCACGCTTAACTCTCACAGTACATTTTTTAATAAACTCCTTAAACGATTTATCAGCTTTTTTCCTGTCTTTTCTTAATTTTTTTCCATATTTTCTAAATTTTTTAGTCATTTTTCATCATTCCTTTCTCATTTCTAATATCTTTTTTTGAATAATCCCATTTCTGTTCCATATGTATTTTTTATTTCATCACTTGGAATTATATATCTGAAATAGGTATTACCACCAAATGTTTTTTTAACCAGCGTTTCTTTAGTTTCTGCAAGTAAAGCCTTTCTGAAATTTTTGTAATCCTCTGTAAAATTATTGTTGTTATCCTTACACCAATTTTTATAAATTTGGTAAAATTGGCCAGTTGTAGGATCATCAATTTCAGGTTCGCGTATTACTCTTTCGGTACACTCTTTAATAAATCTTGCAAGGCTATCATGTTCAATCCTAAAATACTCTCTAGATTTTATTGAACTTTCAGGAATAGAAAGAGTATAATTATTTTCTATAACTTTTCGAACTGCTTTAATAGCCCTAGAAACAATATAATCTTTTTCCTCAAGTAAATGTTTTAATAAGTCCTTATCCCTTTTCTCAGGTGGTATTGCATTAGGAGTTTCAACAATAACGAAACGATCCCACACATGAGGCCCAGCATCTCCACCAAATTTCATAAATTGATTCATCGACATCATAGCAACACCCTTAAATGTAAAATCAATTGCATCTTGATACTTTCTAGCATCATTCAATGAATCTCCACCTGTCATTTTCTTCAAAAAATCTAAGTTAGGCAGTTTAAGACTAGTAACATCACTAAAAGATGCAAGCCTTTTATTAAGAAGATTTATTTTACTGAAATTACTATCCATCTTTTTGATTTCAGTACTAGTAAAATTACCCTCACCAACAAGATTTTCATGTAAACTTATATATTTAGATTTCCCTGTATGACCTTCACCAACTAATATAAGCACGCTTTTTATTCTAGAGGCATCTATACTAGAAATTGTTAATCCTGAAAATTCTTCAAGAACTTGCTGTTTATCCATTTCACTAGTAGTAAAATCTTTCATAAAATTATCATAGTAATGAGTTGGTGGTGATTCGAGATCTTTTATGTAATTTGCATCTATTTGAATAGTTACATAGTATTTTGGACTATGAGGTTCTAAAGAGTCTGTACTAAAATGATAAATACCATTTTTGAAATTAATAATATCTTCATTATCATTAACATCCTTCATTTTCAAATACTTAGCTTTGACACATAATAAATAAAGTGTTTTCTCAATACCTTCTCTTGACTCTAAACCATCTGGCATTAGAGCTTCAATTATTTTTTTTAATTCCATATCAGAACATTCTTTATAAACATTATCACTATAAAGGTACTTTACAGTATTTTTATCCACATAGGATTTAATTATAAAGAAGTAAATTTGACTTAAAATAAATTTAGAAAGAATAGCAGGGTTTATATCAACACCATGTTTTGTTTTCATTATCCAATTAATTTTTTCTGGAAGAGTAATTTGTATAGGTAACTTTTTGATTTTTTGCTCTAAATTATCCCTATATTTTTCACCTGAGTCATCATCTTCCTTTGACAAACCCATAATTTCATATTTGAAGTAATTAATACTTTCTGATTTACTCATTTTTTTGGTAGCCATTAAGTATTCTATAATAGTCCCACCTGTTAAACCTTTAGGATCAAAGCAATAGAAAGTGTTATCATCATAAATGCGAAAACATCCGTGAGTACCGCAAATAGGGCAATCATCAAAAGCATAGTAATTACTACCTCTACTTACTGGTGATCCATATTCTTGAGATACATAGTTCAATAAATCAAAATCTCTTATCATCTTATTTAATGCTGTATTTTTTTTATAAGAAGATTTATCAGTTTTTTGATTTAAGGCGATTATATCATCTATACTAATAGTAGCATTTTTATTAAGCATACAACCACCTTTATTAGTACCAAACATCAATTTTCCTGGATTAGCACATGAAGTATCTGCATTAGGAATGTAATTATTCAATATTTCTAAAGCTCTAGTAATTAAACCTAAATTTGTAATTGGCTCATCTAATATAAATACTATCCGAATTCTTGGATATTCTTCAGTATAATTAAATGTATTATGATAGAAACATGGGTTTAAATTAACTTCTTTCAACTTAGCTAACACACTATCTAAAGTTATAACAGTTTTTCCTTCCTTATTATCAATATCTAAAAAGATAGTTTGTTGTTGTAAAAAATTCTGAATACTTGCACCATCTTTTAAAACACCAGGGCGAACAGTATATCCTTTTAATAAATAGTCATATAGTTGAGTAACTGTAACCTCTCGAATTGTAGAAGAATTTTTCAATCTATTCTGAATTGCTTGTACTTCACCATTAGTAGGACTCGGTTTATGATCAAAAGAAACACTATCAACCATTATTTTTATCTTTTTTTCACCATTAATTTGATTTTCTTGGTTATTCATATAATTTTCCTCCTTCTATTTTTTAATAACCTTATTATAGTTGGGGCCTTATAAAAAAGCCCTAACTATATTAAAAAAATGGATAATCATCATCTTCAGAACCAGGGACATTAACACTAGAAAGTTGATTATTATTTGGATTATCAACATCCATTGAAAGTTGGAAACATTCTTTTGTATATTCTCCAAACTTTTTCTTGTATTCTTCATAGTTCATAAAAGAACCATCAATTAATTTGACATCTGGAATAGGGATATTATCGACATCTTTCACATCATAAAAACCTCTAATTTCCAAACCCTTCTTTACTTTCCCATCCTTTTCATATTCTGTATAACCTAACTGACCAGCAAATTTTAGTCCCTTAAATTGAGATAATTCCAATTTTTGCCCAGGGATAACATTAATTTTAACATCGTTAGATTTTTCTATAATATCTATAAAGTACTTCATGTATCCTTGATTTTGTTGAGTTAAATATTTGGTACCTTCATTCGGCCATCTTCCTAACGCTTCATATAATCTCTGACAATAGTTTTTTAAAGCACTATTATCATCAAAATCAAATTTAATACGCCAAAGTTTTCCTTTTCCGTTATTAGAGCTATATTCTGATATATCAACTACCTGAAAAATGTACCCTTTAGGTGTAACCTTATCAAACTCTTGTATGTTTGTAGGAAGTATTTCTTCCCAATTATTAGCTATCATTTATTCTCATTCCTTTCTATAAAACATGTAAGTTCAGCTAACTATTACATAATAATGATTTAGTAATAGTTAGCTCACTAAGATAGAATTTTTCCAATATAATGAATTTTACTGTATATATATTAGATTACTATCATATTTTTTTACATCGAGTGATTCTGAAGGTCCAATGGTAATTTGAAGATTATCATCAGTAAGATGATTCCATTGAAATACATTATTACCATACTCTATGCTCTTTCCCAAAGCTGTTGTATTTTCTTTCCACTTTCTAAAAAAGTAATAACTATCTATACAACCACATTCATAATATAGTGTAATCGCACTAAAGTTCTTAATCTCGATAATCTTTTCAAATAGAAATTTTTCTACTGTATTCTTGTCGAGTTGTAGGAAAAAGAATCTACAATAAGGAATTTCATGATATACTTTATAACGCTTAAACCCTTCATCAACAGTATATCTTTTTTCTTCATCGTAAGTAATTAATGTATCAATTCCATTGATTTTTAACTTTCCTATATCATCCGCTTTAATTTCTATGGTTTCATCTAATGCATAACCATAATGAAGATTAATTTTAACTAATTTTTTCATTTTTATTTCCAATCCTTTCATTTTTTCATCAGCATTCAAATATGCTCGAGCACTTATTTGTTGCTGACGAAATTACTTTAACACAGAAAGATAGTAGTTCTATTTTGTCAAACAAGACAAACTGCATTTCCAATATCTTTCTATCATCAACATCCAAATATGCTCGAGCACTTATTTGTTGCTGACGAAATTACTTTAACACAGAAAGATAGTAGTTCTATTTTGTCAAACAAGACAAACTGCATTTCCAATATCTTTCTATCATCAACATCCAAATATGCTCGAGCACTTATTTGTTGCTGACGAGACCTATTGTACCGCAATATGGAATAATCCCATTTTGTCAAACTAAACAAACTGCTATTTTCATAAATTTTCATGCTTTTTCAATCATCAATTTTCCCCTTACTATGGAAAAAAAATAATTTATAAAAAAAAATATTCTTTTTTTAAATGTTCTGTGATATTATATATAGCGGTGATTTTATGGCATCTAAAGAAAAATATATCTACACTAAAGACATCCCAATGTTTGAAAGATATGAATTCATTGATTATGGTGTTTATAGATTACTTTCTACTACCTTAAAAGGTAAAGTTAATAAGATGGGTAGTTATAGTTTTTATATTAAAGGAATTAATAGAAGAAAGAATAGTAATAATTTCATTACAATACCAGAAAAATCTTTTTTTGATGACTATCTTAAACTTGGTAAAGATTTATTTGAATTAGCTTCCGCAAAAAATAAAGTGTGTTTCAATAATAACTATTTTTTTGATGACAGTTCTAATCCTCAAGACAATTTTGATAGACAGGAATTAAAAAGTTTTTTTGTTGAACAAATCGTAATGGATACAAATTTTACAAAAGAACAACTAGAATTACTAAGGAAAATAGATGAGATAAATTATTATTATGCTGAAAGAACCGATTGTACACATATGATTAAATATACAGATACTATCGAATCGATTATAAACTCTTTAACTATTTTACTTTATTATACTAAATATGATATTACTGATTTACTTAAAAAACTATATAATGTACTAAAAAAGACACTAAAAAAATATAAGAATATAGAGAATAACAGATTAGTACATCAACTATTTTTTGGTCTTGAAACATTTGAATTTGAAGAAATAAATGATGAAATAAGAGAATTGGAGAAGATGTATGATATAGATATAAGAAAAGATATTAGAATTGGTAATAAAAAAAATTTAAACACTATAACTAAATGGGATTTTGATGAAAAATTTGGTTTTTCTCCACTAAAAGTATTCTTTTCATGTGATCAGATAGTGGATTTAAGCAAAATTATTATAAAATGGTTAGAAATATATGGATTTCCATATTTTGTGTATAACTCTGATAAAGAAGAATATTTAAAAAAAATTAAAAAAATATTCAGATTAGAATGTTATATTTTAAAAGAAGAAGGAAAAGAACTATTTGAAAAAAATAGATACAAAAAATCTAACTACTATATAATAAAGGATGATAATAAAGTAGTTAATTATATAGAAAAAGTGGATGATCCAAACTATTTTTCTAACGAAATGTTTATTCCGTGTGAACCATTGATTGTTAATAGTATATATAATTACTTAATTTATACTATTCTCACTCAACAACAAACAGCAGATGAAAGAATAAAAGAAGTTTTTTATTTTAAAACACCTGAAAAAGTTGGTTCTAAAATAGATGTAAAAGAAAATCTGAAATTTACATATGAAACTAAAACTAACTACTCTAAATTAGATAGTAATTTGAATATGAAAATTCTAGATTTTAAAACAAAATATGAAAAAATAGAATTTGATGGTAAAAAAGATTATTCTGAATCTGATAACAAATTTAAGTATAAACCAAATAATAAAAAAAAGAAAGATGATTTTGATGATAGTGAATTTTCACAAATATTCTTTCATAATCTGTGTGAAGCTGCTACTCTCTTAACACAAGAAAAAATAACAAGGATAGGATATCGGAACGATAAACAGTGTAAATTTTGTGGAAAATTTTTTACTCCTACAGAAAAAAATAAAATATATTGTAGTGAAGAATGTCGTAAAAAAGCTAGAAATAAGAAAATAAGGGATATGCCGAGTGATAAGAAAGAATAAACTATCCCTTATTTTTTTGTTGTTCTTACAATGTTTTTTTAAAAGAAGGGATAAAGGGATATGTTCTTTAAAATTATTATAAAAAAGTACACTAGTAAAAAAAAATATATTTTTAAACTAAAAAAATTTTTAAATCTACATCACTTTATCCCTTGAAGTGAAGAGTTACCGTAAATACCGAGAAAATATGAGGGATACATATATACCTATAATCACTTAATGTATCCCTTATATTTTTATCTATCATTCTCATTCTTAACCATATTATAAAATGTATTTGGTTTTAAATTTAATTTTTTCATAGCTTCACGAGCAGTAATTTTCTTATCTTTCCA
>CALVKF010000008.1 GCA_944332555.1 uncultured Bacilli bacterium | reverse complement strand
CTTATAAACATTACTTGCACGGGGTTTTGTTCTTGCAACTCTTTTGCGAATTGTTGCTTTAATTTTTCAAAATGCTTTTCTAAAAGTTTTCTATCTTTTTTTGATAGTTCGCACTCGTCGAGCATTTGTCTTATAGTTAGCATTTCAATAGATGTGTCTTTCATATTTTCCGTGATAGTAAATTGTAAGTCTTTTAAGTTTTTTATATCGTTTTCGTCCATTTTTTATACTCCTATTCATATTTTACATAATTTTTTGTATATTTCAAAATGTGTTCCGAATAGGTTTTATAATGCTTTGTTAATTTTTCTCACTTTGACGGGTTTGAGTACTAACTCTCATGTAAAGTCCACATAATTTTTTCTCACTATTCATTAGCACCCATCCTTTCTAAAAAAAGAGATAAAAGTCCTAGAAATATCTACTACCTTTATCTCTTTAACTTTGCTATTAATAAATTGTGTACTTCCAAATCAATAACCCCCATTAAAAAGATTTGGCAGGTAAATAACCCCTTGTTTTGCCTAATATAATAAAGTTTTTAAGAGAAAAAGTCAATATCTGTCGTTTAAATAATAATGATTTGTCGTTTAAATAATAATGATTTGTCGTTTAAATAATAATGATTTGTCGTTTAAATAATAATGATTAAGCCATATTTTTAATATAATCTTCTAATTCTACAAGTTTAATCTTTCTATTTAGATTACCTATATAAATATCAGTAGAATAGTTAAAGGCTAGAAAAGTAGTATTATTTACAACGATTTTATGAGGTTCAATGTAGTTTAAGTTTGTATTGTTAATTCTTTTGATACTTCCATTAGTAATGGTAGGAGTAACGTGGCAGAACTCACAAATAAACTCAATACGTTGTTTCAAACTTTTTTCCATTTCTAACTCTTGTGTAGTAAACTTTATCATAATTAACACCATCCTTTCTTTAGGATGTTTTCTATGTACTTCCAAGCCCTACGGGAGTTCGGAACACAAAAAAAATCAATCCAAACGGATTGATTATATGTTAAGTTCAAACCATAAAAGTTCGAACAGAAACGTCACTGGAGCAGGTGAGGAGAATCGAACTCCCGTCAGGAGCTTGGAAGGCTCTTATTCTACCATTAAACTACACCTGCATCTGCCTCATGTGTAAAAATTATATCACACAAGGCTTATATTAGCAAGTATTTTTGCTAATTTTTTTCGTGTTCTAAACGCCAGTTTTCTACTTCTTCAGCATCATCAAAATGGACTTTCTCGCGGCCTAATATTTGATAATCTTCATGACCTTTACCTAAAATTAATAATATATCTTCAGGTTCTAATAATTCTATGCCTTTTTTTATTGCTTTATGCCTATCAAGTTCAACTTCATAATTTTTAGTTTTAACACCTTTTAAAATATCATCCATAATTTTCTCAGGATCTTCCGTTCTAGGATTATCACTAGTAAGTATTACATAATCACTTAATTTGGTGGCAATATCTCCCATAATAGGTCTTTTAATTGGATCTCTATCTCCCCCACAACCAACAATAGTAATTACTTTGCCAGTCTTAAGTTCATTATAAGCACTAATTACTTTTTCAACAGCATCTGGAGTATGCGCATAATCTATTACTGCATAACCACCATTTACTTTGTGAACTTCACATCTTCCTTTCGGAGGTTTGATTTCACTGGTTTTTTCTATAATATCTTCAATACTAATATTTAGTGCATGAATTATAGCAAGAGCAGTCATATAGTTATATACATTAAATTTGCTTGTTAAATGAGTAGTAACATTATATTCTTCTTTTTTATAAATAAATTTAATATCTGTATGATCTGGAGCAATATTAGCATCCACTATATTATAATTAAATTTTTCATTAAATCCTAAAGTAATTCCTTCGTTATTATTCTTTTTAATAAACTTTTTACTTGCTTCATCATCACCATTAACAATTAAAGTGCCATCATTAGATAAATAATCAATTATTTTTAATTTTTCTTTTAAATAATTTTCCATAGTTTTATGGTAATCTAGATGATCTTCAGTTAAATTAGTAAAAGCTGCAATCTTTAATTTTATACCATAAATTCTTTCATAAGATAAAGCATGAGAACTAACTTCCATTACTAAAGTATGACATTTAGCTTTTGCTAGTTCTAAAAGTATTTTATAAATTGTTAAAATATCTGGAGTTGTGTTATCTAATTCTACACTTTTACTGTGATACTTATACCCAATAGTTCCAAGGTATGCTGTATCAATACCAAGTAAGTTTAGTAATTGATAAGTTAAATAAGCGGTTGTTGTTTTACCATTGGTTCCAGTTATACCAATAATTTGTAATTTGTTAATTTCTTCGGCATAATCTTCCTTTAAATGTCTTTTTAAATATTCTTCAGTTGATGGTACAACTTCAACAGGAACTCCTGCCGTAACTTCTTTTTCGGCGATAACTCTTATTGCTCCGTTATCTACTGCATTAGTTATATAATCGTGTCCATCCACGGTGTGACCTTTAATTGCTACAAATATTTGTCCAGGTTGAACCTTCCTGGAATCAGTTTCGTATTTCATAATTTCCTCCCTCTATATATTTTATTATATCACTAATTTTTATTTTCCCATAGTTTTTCTTTTGTTATCATGATATAATTATATATAGGTGGTTGTAATGGAAAAGATTATATTAACGGGAGATAGACCTACAGGAAGACTACATTTAGGTCATTATGTAGGTTCCTTAAAAAATAGAGTAGCTTTGCAAAATAGTGGAGAATTTGATAAGATTTTTATCATGATTGCTGATGCTCAAGCCCTAACCGATAACTTTGATAATCCTAGTAAAGTAAGAGATAATGTTATTGAAGTAGCCCTTGATTATTTAGCGTGTGGTCTTGATCCAAGCAAAACTACTATGTTTGTCCAAAGTGAAGTATCAGAACTTACAGAATTAACATTTTATTATATGAATTTAGTAACACTATCTAGACTGGAAAGAAATCCAACAGTTAAAAATGAAATAAAACTAAGAGGATTTGAAAAAAGTATACCTATGGGATTTTTAAATTATCCCGTTAGTCAAACAGCTGATATTACCGCATTTGATGCTACATGTGTACCAGTTGGCATAGACCAAGCACCGATGATTGAACAAGCAAGAGAAATTGTCCATAGTTTTAATAGCATTTACGGGGAAACTTTAGTTATGCCTGAAGGAAAATATCCGGAATCGGAATTCGAACAAAGACTTCCTGGAACGGATGGCAATGGTAAAATGAGTAAATCAGTTGGTAACTGTATTTATTTATCTGATGATGAAGAAACAATTAAGAAAAAAGTTATGAGCATGTATACGGATCCTAATCATATAAAGGTAAGTGATCCTGGCAAAGTTGAAGGTAATGTGGTATTTACTTATCTTGATGTATTTGCTACTGATGAAGATTTTGCTAAATATTTACCAGAATATAAAAATTTAGATGAACTAAAAGACCATTATCGTTGTGGTGGCCTTGGTGATGTTGTTATTAAAAAATTCTTAAATAACATTTTACAAGATACTTTAAGACCAATTAGAGAAAAAAGACATGAATTAGAAAATAATATTGAATATGTCTATGATGTTTTAAAAAGTGGTACTGAAGTTGCTCGTGACGAAGCTCGCAGGGTACTTGCAAGAGTTAAGAAAAACATGAAGATTGATTATTTTGAAAGTGATGAATTTAGACAAGAAATAGTTGCTAAATACACTGAAAAATGATAATATTTTAATATAGAAGAAGGGTGATGAAATTTGGCTAGTTTTGATGCACATTTTGCTCCAGATTTATCCAAAACTGTTGCTAGCGATCAAGTTACATTCCAAGGTGAACACTACCGTATTACAGTTTTAACTGAACGGATGGTTCGCTTAGAATATAGCTTAGATGGCCATTTTTCTGATGCTCCAACAACTTTGGTTAAAAATAGAGTATTTGCATCTCCTACATTTAAGGTTGAACAAGATGAGAGATATTTAGTAATAACTACTAATTATTTTGTTTTGCAATATTTAAAAAATAAACCTTTTTTAGGACCTAAATTTGCTCCAGATTCTTATCTTAAAGTTAATCTGCAAAATACTGATAAAACATGGTATTATGGCCAAGTTGAGGCTCGTAACTTTAAAGGTGGAGCAGTAAGTTTAGATAATTATAAAGGTAGTGTAAAACTAGATAATGGGCTTTATTCTACTGATGGCTTTGTATTACTTGATGATTCCTTTAATTTTGAAATTGAAGGTAGTGGTTTTTTAGTAAAACCTAATCCTAATAAAGTCGATTTATATTTATTTATGTATAAAAGAGACTTTGCTCTATGTTTAAAAGATTACTTTATGCTTACAGGATATCCAGAGTTAATTCCAAGATATGCCTTAGGTATCTGGTGGAACCGCGAAAAAATTTATAATTTTAATGATGCTAAAGCTTTAGTTAAAGTATTTAATCGAAATAGAGTGCCTTTTTCCGTTTTGTTATTAAGTGAATTTTGGCATATTAAAGATTCAACTAATTATAATTTATATAAAACTGGTTTTTCTTTTAATCGTGATTTATTTCCGGACCCTAAAGAATTTATTAAATATATGCATGATCGGGGAGTAAAGGTCGGTCTTAATATTGATCCAAGCGAAGGCATTAGAAAAGAAGAAGATAGATATATTAATTTTGCTCAAGAATTAAATGTTGGTGATGGTGTTACTATACCATTTAATGTATTAGATAAAACATTTATGATTGCCTATGTTCATCATTTAATTGACCCAATGCTTGATATGGGAGTTGATGTCTACTGGCTTGATTATAAAAAAGATTTAAGTACTATTCAAGCTCTATCTTATTATTATAATCAAGATTTTAAAAAGATCAAAAACTTTAGGCCCCTAGTTTTAACTAGGTCTCCATTGGTAGCACCTCATAATGCGGGCATTTTATATTCTGGGGAAACTATTGTTAGTTGGCAAACACTTAAATATTTACCATTTTATAATGGGCTAGCCGCTAACAAAGGGGTTTCTTGGTGGAGTCATGATGTCGGAGGTTATAAAGATGGCATTGAAGATAGTGAGTTATATGTTAGATACGTCCAATTTTCGGCATTTAGTCCAATATTTAGATTTAGTGCTAAAAGAGGAATTTATTATAAAAGAGAACCATGGGCTTGGGATGTAGAAACATTTAATATTGCTCGTGAGTATTGCTGGCTTCGTCAAAGACTTATTCCCTATATTTATACTGCGGCTTATGAATATTCGAAAACAGGTAAACCTTTAGTTCAACCAATTTATTATACCTATCCAGAGATTTATGATGAACCAACTTATCGCAATGAATATTATTTTGGTAAAGAATTGTTTGTAGCACCGATTACTAAAACGAAAGAGGCAACAATGAATAGATCGGTTGAAAGAATATTTTTACCTAAAGGAACCTGGTATGATTTTAAAACTGGTAAAAAATTTGTTGGAAACAAAAGATATGTAGTTTTCTATAAAGAAGAAGAATATCCTGTATTTGCTAAAGCGGGAGGTATAATTCCTTTAGCTAATCTAGATAAAAATATCAATGATACTACACCTCCAGAAAGTATGGAAATTCATGTTTTCCCTGGAGAAAGTAACATTTTTAAGTTATATGAAGATGATGGAGTAACTAAACTTTATCAAAACGGTTTTTATATCGTTACAGCAATAGATTATAATTACTTGCAAAATAATTATACTTTAATAATTCATCCTGTTGAAGGTAAAACCGAAATTATTCCGAGATTCAGAGATTATAAAGTAAGATTTAGAAATACGAGAACTGCTGATAGTGTGGATATTTATATTAATGGCGATAAAGCAGATATCCCTTATGAATGCTATGAAGAAGAAAATGATTTTGTGGTTGATGTTAAGCATGTTGATACAACAAAACAACTAACAATTAATTGTAAGGGTAAAGATATTGAAATTAATGCTGTTAGAATTATTAATGAAGATATTAATTCGATTATTAGTGATTTAAGAATTAAAACAAGTTTAAAAGAAGAAATTGCTAGTATATTATTTAGTGATATGGATATAAAAAACAAAAGAATTAGTTTAAGAAAAATAAGAGGATTAGATCAAAGATTTAAAAGAATGTTCTTAAAACTACTTGAATATTTGGCGGAAATTTAATATAATAACTTGTAAGCAGATGAAAAAAGAGTAGTAAATTATTTATTCTTCCTAGAGATTTAGTGGTTGGTGGAAACTAAAATGAATGGTAATTGAACTTGCTTTTGGATGTATTAGGGTAATTCCTTTATCGATTATAAAGAAGTAAATAAGGTGGTACCACGAGTAATTCGTCCTTTGGTATTGCCTTTTTTGTATAATAGGAAGGTTATGTTTTTTTAAGAAAATAATTGACGTTCAAACGATTGTTTGATATAATGAGTTTGCAAGGAGGAAATTTGCATGAATGTCATTTTAATAGATTATCAATTTAGATTATATCCGAGATGTGTTTAAAAAATAAATTAAATTAAAAAAATAGGGTGGCGACCACCCAAAGTTGGTCTGTGGAGAGTCGGGAGGACTCAATGAAGCAGAAATGCCTTGTAGTGATGCAAGGATAGTCAAAATGAATTTTGACTTTTGTTCTGGAGGATGCTATGAGTGAATTTGAAATGACCTTAATTTGGGGATTAGTATTATTTGTAGTTATATTTGTAGTTAATTACTTTTGGGTATTAAAGCACGGATATAAAAAGATACAAAATAAAAAGGGTAAGAAAAGAAAAAAAGAAAAAAGATTAGAAGATTTTATTGGTTTTTCTTTACTTATTCCGAAATTTAAACTAGATGTTAATAAAATGAATCTAAATTATGTATTTATTTTATCAAGTTTAGTTAATGCTTTTATTATTGCTTTTGTATTTGTAGTAATTTATAGCATACCTTGGGATTTACCATTTCAAATACTCTTAGGATTTGTCCTCTTGTTTGGACTTATATATGCTTTATATGAATTGTTAGGAAGACACTTAGTTAAGAAAGGTTGGATTAAAGATGGAAACAAAAAAAATTGAAGAAAAATGGCAAAAATATTGGGGTGAACATAAAACTTTTAAAGCAGAAACAGGTAGTAGTAAGGAACCTTATTATATATTAGTTGAATTTCCTTACCCATCTGGTTCTGGACTACATGTAGGTCATGTTCGTAGTTACACGGCCCAAGATGCAATGGCCAGAATGATGCGGATGCAAGGGAAAAACGTGCTATTTCCGATGGGCTTTGATGCTTTTGGAGCACCAGCAGAACAATATGCGATAAAAAATCACATTCATCCAAAAGATGCCGTTAAAGAAAATATTAAAACATTTAAAAATCAAATGAAAACATTAGGTTTTTCATTTGATTGGGACCGGGAATTTTCTACAACAGATCCGGAATATTATAAATGGACGCAATGGCAATTTCTAGAGTTTTATAAACATGGTATGGCTTATAAAGCAACAGTTCCTGTTAATTGGTGTCCGAATTGTAAGACAGTTTTATCAAATGAAGATTCAGCAGGTGGAGTATGTGAAAGATGTGGCACCCAAGTTGTGCAAAAAGAAAAGAGTCAATGGATGCTTCGCATGAGTGATTATGCTGAAGATTTATTACAAGGCTTAAACGATACTAACTTTGCGGAAAAAGTAAAATTAGGTCAAATAAATTGGATAGGTAAATCTATCGGAGCAGAAGTAATCTTTAAAATTGCCGGTCACGATGAAAACTTCAGTGTATTTACAACAAGATGTGACACTTTATTCGGAGCAACATATTGTGTTTTAGCACCAGAACATAAACTTGTTGATATTATAACGACTAAAGAACATAAGGATGAAGTTGAAAAATATAAATATGAATGTACTTTAAAAAATGATTTAGAAAGAACAGAATTAAATAAAGAAAAAACAGGTGTTTTCACTGGTGCTTATGCGATTAATCCAGTGAATAATGAGGAAATCCCAATTTATATAAGTGATTATGTTCTTGCTTCTTATGGTACTGGAGCTATTATGGCTGTTCCAGCGCATGATGAAAGAGACTTTGAATTTGCTACTAAATTTAATATACCGATTATTCAAGTTATTGATAGTGGTCAAAGTGAACTTACAGAAGCTTATACTGGTGATGGCGTACATATTAATTCCGGATTCTTAAATGGTTTAAATAAAGAAGATGGCATAAGTGCAATGTTAGAATTTTTAGAAGAAAATAAATGCGGTAAAAAACAAGTAAATTATAAAATGCGTGATTGGATATTCTCTCGTCAAAGATTCTGGGGTGAACCAATTCCAATGATTTATTGTGAGTCTTGCGGTTGGCAACTAATGAATGAAGAAGATTTACCATTACTTTTACCAGATGTTGCCGAATATGAACCAACTGATACGGGAGAAAGTCCACTTGCTAAAATTACCGACTGGGTAAACACTACTTGTCCAAAATGCGGGGGGCCAGCAAAAAGAGAAACTGATACAATGCCTAACTGGGCGGGTTCAAGTTGGTATTTCTTAAGATTCATGGATCCACACAATACACACGAGTTTGCATCAATGGAAGCAATGAAATATTGGAATAAAGTAAATTGGTATAATGGTGGTATGGAACATACAGCTAGACACTTACTTTATGCGAGATTCTGGGTACAATTTTTATACAACATTGGTTTAGTACCGAATAAAGAAATGATTTGGACTAGAGTTAGTCATGGTATGGTTCTTGGTAGTGATGGCCAAAAAATGAGTAAATCTAAAGGTAATGTTATTAATCCTGATGATATTGTTAAAGAATATGGTGCTGATACTCTTCGTTGTTATGAACTATTTATGGGAGATTATGAACTAGATTGTCCATGGAGTACCGATTCTCTAAAAGGATGTAAGAGATTCCTAGATAGAGTAATTCGTCTTAAAGATAAAGTTGTTGAAGGTGATTCTTATACCCCTGAATTAGAAACTATAATTCATAAAACTATAAAAAAGGTCGAATATGACTTAAGACATATGGGATATAATACAGCAATATCTGCCTTAATGATTTTAACTAATAGTTATGAAGCAAAAGATTCCGTAACTGAAGCCGATTACCGAGTTTTACTTACTCTTCTAAATCCGGTAGCTCCTCATATAACTGAAGAATTAAATGCACAGTTAGGTTATGCGCCAATTTGTGAAGGCGAGTGGCCAAAATATGATGAAGAAAAAACAATTGATAAAGAAAAAGAAATTGGTGTTCAAGTAAATGGTAAAATAAGAGCATCAATTAAAGTATCAATTGATGAATCAGAAGAAGTTACTAAAGACAAAGCATTAAATGAAGAAAATGTTAAAAAACATATCGAAGGCAAAGAAATAGTTAAAATAATTGTTCTAAAGGGCAGAATAGTAAACATTGTAGTAAAATAAGTTAGAAAAATTAATCTAACTTATTTTTTTCGACAAAATATTTAATATATTTATTATATAATAGAGTTGGTGATAAAATGAAAGTAAAATTATTTGATGAATCACACGAAAAAGATTTAGAAAACTCTATAAATAGCTTTCTAAATTCTGGTGAATTTGATATAATAGATATCAAGTTTCAAGTAGCAATTGCTGTTTGTGGTGAAGAACAAATTTATTGTTTTAGTGCAATGATTATCTATAATTAAAGCATATACATATTACCACTGGAGTCTATTTCTTCTGTAATATATGTGGTATTTGTACTTTCTAATTTACTGACACGATGCTCTAAACGATTAATTTGTCTTTCTATTTTAGCAAGTCTAGAATCAATATTATTAGTATCATTATATTGATTCATTGGATTTTGATTCATTGGAGCATTCATCATATTAGGTCCAGAGAAATAAGAATTGTAACTTGAACCGGCTTGATAGGGCATATTATTTGGAACCATATTCATATTAGGATTATATCCAGAATATGACATGTTAGCTTCGGTAAAAAAAGAATTTCTATTTTTTTTCATTATGTATCCTCCCTATCAGTATTATATGAGTTTTAAAAGGAAGTGTTATATATGCGTATGCGTAATCCCAAAGATAAAGATTTAGTAATTAGTAATTGTGATTATTTTTATGAAGGATTCACTAATAATAATCCCATATGTTTAGAAATAGGTATGGGTAAAGGTAAATTCATTTTAGAGATGGCTCTAAAATACCCTAACATTAATTTTATTGGTGTTGAAAAATATTCAAGTGTAGCAAGTGTTGCTATAAAAAGAATTAATGAATATAAACCAAGTAATTTAAAAATACTTATTATGGATGCCATAAATCTAGGGGACATACTTGAAGGAAAAATAGATACAATATATCTTAATTTTTCTGATCCATGGCCAAAAGAAAGACATGCTAAAAGAAGATTAACATCACCAAATTACTTAAAATCTTTTGATAAATTATTTAAGGGTAAAAAACATATTATCATGAAAACTGATAATGATAATTTATTTGCATACTCCCTAGAATCATTTAGGGAGTACGGTTATAAAATAAATAAGATTAGTTATGACTTACATAGTGAGAGTATTGATAATGTAGAAACTGAATATGAAGAAAAATTTAGTAAAAATGGGATAAAAATCAAATATATAGATGTTGAAAAAGATTGATATGTTCCGCTTTTCGCAAAAACTAACCAATTTTATATTCCGTTTTTCGCCAAAATTAGTACAATTTATGTTCGAAAAATCGCCAAAACAATATATTATACAATAAAAAACTACGAAGGTATCGTAGCATAATGGTCATTTCGCTCAGTATTTGTATCATTATCTTCAGGGCGCATCAAATAAACAGTTAATTTGATTAACAGCAAATAATAACCATACTGATTTAGTGAATAGATTCTTTTGGCTTTGCCATTTTGTATGGCATTTAATATTGTTTTTTTATTAAATGAATTTGTTCTACTAAAATCTATTAAATAATTATCTAGCTGGCTATTAGTAAAACACATTTTGTCATAATACTTGTTGGATCTTATTGTTTTTGAATCAAGTTCGGGCATTGTATTATAATCGAATAATGGTGCAATTAATATGTATTTATCATTATCAACATCACAACTATTAGAAAGGATTATTCCTTTTTTCATAACAGTAGTTTTTTGCCCATTGTCTTCATAATATGTAAATGGTAACTTATCAATGATATCTCCTTGAGATAATTCTTTTAAAATAGTTGGTGTAAACCATTCTAATTCATCATAATTAAATTGATTAATGGCATTCATAACACTGTCTTTAGTATATGGTGAAATAGAAGGAAATAATTCAGCAGTAAATTTTATTAATTCTTTAATCATAGTATTTAAAGAAATTATCTTGTTCTTTTATACTATCTTTTTTTATGTGTTTATTTATTATACTGCTGTTTTTTTCTCCAAAATGAATACATGAATCAAAAAAGTTAAATATTTTTTCTTTTTCTGTTAATGATTTAACTGTTATTAATGAATTATTAAATATATCATCAGCATTTAAAAATGTAGCATTATTTGTTATATTTACATTAATGGTTTCTATATAAGCCAATGAACTGTTAAAATCATTATAAGTCATATCCGGAATATTTATAAACATATTTACCCCCAATCTTAATTTTTAAATCTTGATATCTCTTTTTTTGTTTGCTTATCTAAAATCTGAAACATTTTTAAAAAATCATCTTTTTTTGTTTTGTGATTTTCCTTTAAATTAAAACCTAGTTTATCATTAATTTCAATCGAAATGTTAATAAAATTATGTACCTCACTAGCGTCTTTTAAAGATAATAATGGTAATATTATTTCACCTTCATTTAAAATTTGTTTCTCAATTTTAATTTGTTTTATAGTATTAAAATTAATAATCTCATAAAATTTGTTATCTATTTCTTGAGATAAGCTGATTCCCAATTCGCTAATATTTTTTTCACTATCTAAATGTAAGAAATGTTTTTTTAATATTTCAATTGAATCATTATTTTGCTGTTCTATATTTAAAGTGATAGCACTATACAAAATATTAATATTACAGTTAGACAAAGCATCAAATAATTTACTTGCTCTTTCTTGTAAATAATTAATGCATAGAGATAAGTCATTCCAATAATGTTCATCAAAACGAGTGTTTAGACGAGCATTAATTAATGAAATTTCAATGTTACTATGATTCGACTCTGAAACAGCGTTTAATCTAGGTATTGTTGGTTCTATATTGGCCGGCACAGATAATATATTAAAATCAAAAAAATAGTCATTTAAGGTTTTATTTAATTTGTCAACATATATTTTTGGATTGGGTTCTTTTTGAAACCAAAAAGTAATTCTAGCATTTTTAATTTCCATATACACATCTCCTTAAGGATATTATACTATATACTCTAAAAATATTCTACAAAAATATTTGACTTTTCATTTATTTCTCTGTATCTTCTTCCAAATTATCTAAAACATATTCAATACATTTAATTATTAATTTATTAGTAGATATATCATGTTTATAGGCTACTTCTTCTAATCTATTTAATAATTCTTTTTTAATTCTTAAAGTTCTAGTTACAGAATATTCTTTTTTCTCATCGGTTATTTTAAATCCGTTCATAAATTTATCATTTCCTTCAATTAAATTAAATTAAATTAAATATTTATTATTACTTCCTTCCTAATACCCAGTCAGCAGAATATTTATATTTCTTGCATATTTGAGTTAAAAATGAACTTAATATTATAGTTTTACCTGTCTCATAAGCCGACCAAGTAGATGATGTAGTATTTAAAAATGTTGCAATTTTTCTTAAAGTCATATTTAAATCAGTTCTAAATTCTCTAGTTCTTTTAGCAATTAAATCATAATTAATAGCATTTGGTTTAATTGTTATTTTATTGTTTGTTAAATTTAATATATAATCTATATTAACATTAAAATAATTAGCAATCTGAATTAATCTTCTAGTAGGAATACTATCAGTACTCTTTTCCCACCTAGCATAAATAGAATTACTTACACCTAAAATATTTGCTAATTCTTTTTTAGTTAGATTTAGTTCATTGCGTAAATTTTCAAGATGATTTGAATACATAAATATTACCTCACCTCTTTTAAAAATTTTCTCATTAATTAAAAATATTTTTCAAAAAATGAACTAAATACGAGCAGAATGTGTTATAATGTAATTATAAGGTATGGTGTAATAGATGAAAAAGAAAAAAATATTGTTGATAAGTAGTGTATTACTAACATTAATTATTATAGTTAGTGTCGTTTATATTGTTAATAAAAATAATACTAATAGTTTAGTTTTAGAAAATAAAGAAGAAGTAAAGACGCAGATATCTGGATTTAATGGCTTGTCTTTGATGTATGAAACAGGACCAGGGACTGGAGAATACCAAGAATCTAAATCAAGTACATGGCCAGAGGAAGGTTATATATTTAATGAAAACTTAAGTAAATGTGAAAACGGGAGTAAACTTACTTGGAACGAAGAGTTAGATGCTGTTAATTTAAAAACTGGTATTTCAGATAAATGCTTTGTTTATTTTGATGCATATATAATACCAATAATAAATAGTGTAAGTACAAGTAATATAACAAATGATTCAATAACATTAACAGTAAATGCCACAAATGGAAATAATCCAATTACTACCTATTATTACTCAAGTAATAATGGTAGTAATTATGTAGAAAGTACAAGTAATACATATACATTTAATAATTTAGAAAAGGATACAGAATATAATTTTAGTGTATATGTTAAAGATAGTTTAGGATATACTTCAGAAGTATATACATTAAATGATACAACAGATGATACAATATTATTAGCAGATTGGGTAATTAGCAAATATGGTGGAGTACAAGGAAATAATGGAATTTATCATCATCAAAATTTAGCAAATAGTGCTGAAGACGGTTCATATAGATATAGTGGAGCAAATCCCAATAATTATGTTTGTTTTGGTTCGGATGCAGCGACATGTCCAAGTGAAAACCTGTATCGAATCATCGGAGTATTTGGTTCGGAAGTAAAATTAATAAAAGCGACAACTTTTGGTAACTATGCATGGGAAAGAGGGAGGAATAATGCTTGGGCAGATAGTAATATAAAAAATATATTAAATGGTACATATTTAAATAGTTTAGATGATAATTGGAGTGGTAAAATAGCGATACATACATGGAAAGTAGGAGGAATTGATTCATTATATCGTGATAGGGTTCCATCAACAGCATATAAATACGAAGTGGGAAGTTCTTCCAGTAATATAACAGATACTGTAAAAATAGGATTGATGTATATATCTGATTATGGGTTTAGTGTAGATCAAATTTATTGGAAAGAAACCATGACTACTAATTATGGAACACATACAAATTATAATTGGATTTATTCTGGGGCTGACGAATGGACTATTTCTATTAACTCAGCTTCTTCTGGCTCAATTATTTGTATTTACGCTGATGGTTATGTAAGTATTAATGATGATAATTACTCTTATATTATCCGCCCGTCCTTTTATCTAACCTCATCAACCGAGTATGTCAGCGGATTTGGGACTTCAACTGATCCCATTCGGATAAATTAAACTTTGCTACTTTATTAGTGGCAATTTTTTTGATATAATTATGTATATGAGGAAAGAAAATATATGAAAAAAAATATTATAATTATTGGATTGTTATTAGCTCTTACGGGTTGTACAAATATAAAAGATTTAAGTTATGAACAAATTGCTACAAATTTTGCTATTGAAAGTCCTAGAGTAAATGAATTTAGGACTGGATATAAATATTATTTACCTAGAGGAATGCAAGTGCAAGATAGTACCATTTTTAATGAAGTAATTGATGATGGTAGATACAATTATTATTTATATGTCGATGCTGTAAGTTATATAAATAAAGTTAAGTATGAATATGAAAAAAATAATACTAGTGAATTCTCAGCAAGCATTACAAATGATGACAAATTTGGGTATATTGAAGTAAATTTACGAGAAAATAATCAATATTTAGTTGAAATTATGTATAATTATGCTAAAATAGAAGTGATAGTAGATAAAAATGATATTAAATTAAGCATGATATCTGCTATAAGCATACTTCGAAGCATTGAGTATAATGATAATATAATTGCTAATTTGTTAGAAGATAATGTTTTGAACTTTGCAGAAGAAGAAATGGATATATTCAATACTGGTGGAGAAAATAATGAATCAGTTTTAGTAGATCCAGATGATTACAGGCCTGCTCAAGAAGTAGTGCCAGATACTGATTATTTAAATTAGGAAGGTGAATAATATGGGATTATTTAATAAAATCAAAGATATATTATTTGAAGATGAAGAAGTAGAAGAAACAGAAACTGTTAAAGTAAATAATGAAAAAAAGGAAGCAAAACCTGAAGTTAAAAGGCCAATTGCGGAAAAAATAGAACCTCAAAGAAGACCTGAAGTTCGTCCTGAAGTAGTTCGTGAACCAATAAGAGAAACACAACAATATAGAGAGCCCGCATATGAACCACCTAAAGTAACTCGGGAAACTAATTATAATGATTTAAGTGATAGAGATTTATTTAAATCTGAAAATACTTTTCCATTTCCGGATTTTGATGAAGAAGAATTCTCTAGTACAATGAATCGTCAACAAAAAAAGCCAACAACTAATGTTTTAGAATACGAAAAAAAGAAAAAAATTGAAAAGAAATACGATTATGGTAGATACGAAAGAACAGAAACTAGAGAAGTAGTTGAAAAGAAAAAATTTAAACCTTCACCAATTATATCTCCAGTTTATGGTATTTTAAATGAAGATTATAAAGTAGAAGATATTAAAGATGTAACTGAAGAAAATAGAAATAATAATTTAGATTTTAATAGTGTTAGAAAAAAAGCTTTTGGGGATATTGAAGCGTTAGATGAAGAACCAAAACAAACCTATTATGAAGAAACAGTTACTGTTAAATTAAAAGAAAATGATGAAGAAAAGAAGCAAAAAGTAAAAACTATTGATGAATTACTAAAAGATACAGCTGATGTAGAAATTAATGTGGATAAAAATGACAAAAATAAAAATAATACTAGTAGGAATGTTTCTGATGAATTAGATGATTATGAAAAAATAGATGAAGATTTAGAAGAAATAATACCAGAAAACAAAAGTGTTCAAGAAGAAAAAGTGGATGACGAAGATGACGATACACTGGAAAATGATTTATTTGAACTAATCGATTCAATGTACGACAATAGAGAGGATGGTGATTACTAGTGGAATTTTGGCTATCATTTTTACCTTTAGTTATTTATATTTTACTAATAATTTTGCTTGTGGTTGGCATAATTTTAGGAATTAAGACTATAATAACTATGAATAAGGTAGAAAAAGTAGTTGATAATGTCAATGAAAAAGTAGAATCTTTAAATTCAGTATTTAATTTAATTGATTTTACAACTGACAAAATTGCAGCTTTTACTGATAGATTAGTAGAAGTAGCTGGTAGTATATTTAGTAAGTTGTTATTTAGAAATAAAAATAAGAAAAGAAAGAAGGATGATTATGAAGAAGAATAGTGGTATTGGTAAATTTTTAGCAGGAGCAGCAGTTGGAGCTTCCCTAGGTATTTTGTTTGCTCCAAAGTCTGGTAAAGAAACTAGAGCAGATATTAAGAAAAAATTAGATGAAATTATTGAACAAGCTAAAGCTTTAAAAGCTGAAGATGTTAAGGAAATGATTTTACAAAAAGTTGAAGATATTCAAAATGAATTAAAAGATTTGGATAAAGAAAAGGTCTTAAAAATGGCTAAACAAAAAGCTAAAAAAATTCAAAAGAAAGCAGAAGATTTATATAAACTTGCAGTTGCTAAAGGAACTCCGGTTTTACAAAAAACTACTGCGGAATTAAAAGAAGCAACAGCTAATGCTCTAAAGAAAATAGTTGCTAAATTAGAAGAAGAATAAAACTCCAATTTTGGAGTTTTTATTAATTTTAAAATAAATCGCTGTGACTACCAGTGGCAAAAAGCAATAGAATTAAATCATTATCTAAAATTTGATATATCAATAACCAATCTGGAGCAATGTGGCATTCGCTACAATTCTTAAAATACTTATCATTTATCAATTTGTGGTTTTTATATTTTGTTTCTAGTTCTTCACCTTTAGCTAATTTTTCAATAACTTAGACATTTAAATCTTTTCCTTGTTTTTTCATTTTCTTATATTGTTTTTTGAAGTTGGTGGTATAGTCTATAGTATATTTCATCTTAATCCTCGTCGTTTAAAGAACTTATTAGATCATCCATATTTGTATAACCTTTTCTTTTGCCGTTTTTTAACCCTTGTATAATATATGCTCCTTCGTTCAAAGCATCTAACAATTCTTTTTTTGGTTTAGGATTTACTACTTCAAATGGAACTCCATTTCTGTTGATTAGTTGCTTGATAGCCATATTTACATATGTACTCATGTTTAACCCCAAACTTTTTAAGATACCTGTAGCTATTTCTTTATCTTGACTGTCAATTTGAACGCTTATTGCTGTTGTTAAATTTTCCATGTCCAGCACCTCTTTTCTTAATATAGATTATCATTTTTTATATAAAATGTCAAGTTATTTTATATTTTATATATTATATTATATGTATTATTCATATAAAAATGCTATAAAAAACATATGATTGTTATTATAGATTGCTATTTTTTTAAAATGTGCTATAATATTAGCTAGGTGATTTTATTTATATGGATGCAAGCATTTTAAGTGAAGAACAGAATTTTCCGTATGAGGGAATGACTTTAGAAGAGGCTAGAATGTTTAGATATTTAATGAGCAATGTTAAGCCTCTTAAAAATGGAACTATTATAAGAATGTATTTAACAAGAACTAATGAATATTCAGTTAATGCAAATGGTTTGTTATATGAAATTGATCCAGATACAAATAAAGAATTAAATAAATCTTTTAATTCAGAGATTGATATATATGATGATGAAATCAATATATTTTCGGAAGTGGTAAACGAATATGAACCAGGTTATAAAAAACGTAATTTGTATTCGTTTGATAGTTTTATTATGGAAAAAGATGATATTAAAGTCATTAGTCGTGTTGGAAAACAAGAAAGAACTGTAACTAGAATTCCATATTATGTAGAAGAAAAAGCACGAATTAGATAAATTTCATGCTTTTTTCACAATTAATATATATAATATTGGTGGTGATTTTATGAATGTTTTAGTTGTCGATGATGAAAAATTAATTAGAGATGTTATAAAAGAGTATTTATTACTCGAAAAAATGAATGTAGTTGAAGCCGAAAATGGGATCGATGCTATTGAAAAAGTTAAACATGATAATTTTGATATAATCATCATGGATATTATGATGCCTAAAATGGATGGTTATACGGCATGTCGCGAAATAAAGAAAATTAAAGATATTCCTTTTATTATGTTGTCAGCTAGAGGAGAAGAATATGATAAACTTATTGGTTTTGATTTAGGTATTGATGATTATGTAACTAAACCTTTTAGTCCTAAAGAATTAGTGGCAAGAATTAAAGCTGTTACTAAGAGAAAAGATAATAAAGAAGATGTTTATGAAATTAAAGGAATAAAACTTGATAATGTTGCTCATGATGTGTATATCGACGGCAAAAAGATTTATTTGACACCAAAAGAATATGATTTACTAAAATATTTTATTGACAATAAAAACATTGCTTTATCAAGAGAAAATTTATTAAGTAATATTTGGGGATATGATTTTTATGGTGATGATCGGACAATTGATACCCATGTTAAAACTTTAAGGAAGCATTTAGGTAAATATAAAAATATGATAGTTACCGTTAGAGCAGTAGGATATAAGTTTGAGTATGAAGACGAAAAGAAAAACTAGTATTCAAGCAAAGACCTTAATTTATTTGCTTGTTTTTAATGTTGTCATTATTTTGCTTTTATGGATATGTCAAGCTTGGATATTCGATTTTTATTATGAAAGAGAACAAATATCTAATATGGATAGTATTGTTTCATCTATTCAAAATGCTGAAGTAACAGAACTTGATAGTATACTTCAAGATATTTCTTATCAAAACGAAGTATGTATTGTAGTAACTGATGATTTTGGTAATTTTACAGGATATAATTTAAATATGGAAGGTTGTGCTTTAAAAAATGAAAATACTAAAGTTCAAGAATTAATGCTTAACTTTGCTAGTGGTGATGAGACTTTTAAGGCTTATCAATTTGTTAATGATGATAGACATGTTGCAGCTTTATTATATGGTTTAAAAAATAGTAATAACTATACATTTATTTATTCTAATTTAGAAGATATATCTGATGTTACTTTAATTATTAAACAACAATTAATGTATGTTTGTTTCCTAGGTATATTTATAGCAGTTATAATATCTATTTTCTTATCAACTAAATTAACTGACCCTATAACTGAAATAACTAAAAAAGCTAAAAAACTAGGTAATGGCGACTGTAAAGTGGAATTTAAAGAATCGGGTATTAAAGAAATAGATGAACTAGCAGAGACTTTATCACAAGCTCAAAAAGAGATGGCTAAAACCGATGAATTACGGCGAGATTTAATGGCTAATGTGTCACATGATTTAAAAACACCTTTAACAATGATTAAAGCCTATGCAGAAATGATTAGAGATATATCTTATAAAGATCATGGTAAAATGAATGAACATTTAGGAATTATAGTTGATGAAACAGATCGACTTACAGTACTTGTAAATGATATTCTAGATTTATCGAAAATGCAATCTAATGCCGACACTTTAAAATTAGAAAAATTTAATTTAGCAGAAGAAATAAATTCTATTGTTAAAAGATATCAAATTATTAAAGAAACAGAACAATATACAATTAATGTCGAAATGCCAGAGGAAATATGGATTAAGGCTGATAAAAAGAAAATTAATCAAGTAATATATAATTTAGTTAATAATGCTATTAATTATACTGGTTATGATAAAACTGTTACAATTAGAGTAACTAAACATAAAAAATATTATTTAGTAGAGATTATCGATACTGGTAAAGGTATAAAACCAGAAGAAATACCTTATATTTGGGATAAATACTATAAAAACGATAAGAAACATCAAAGAAATGTTGTATCAACTGGTCTAGGACTTTCCATAGTAAAACAAATACTTGAATTACATAATTATGAATATGGTGTCAAATCAGTGTTAAAAAAGGGATCAACTTTCTACTTTAAGATTAAATTATAATTATTTCATACTTCCAACACAAAAACTTCATAAATCTTTAGTATGATTAAAATGTAATAAAGGAGGAATGCGAATAAGTTAAAGAAAAAAATGTAATATAATATTACAAACTATACACAATTAACATATAAACTCAAAACTCACACTTTTAAGGGAAATGAATAATTTTCCCTTTTTTATGGAATTTTTTGTGGCTTTAATTGATTTTACCTCTTATTTACCTCTTATTTTCTATTATTTTTATTTAAATTGTTAATTGAGTTAGTTATTTCTGTAAGTTCATTTTTATATAAATATACATATTTTTTGTGATTTTACATAAAATAAATGTGATTTTTTAGATACAAACTTAAAAATATCTGTTGCATTTTAGTAAATTATATGATATAAATATTATGACAGATGATATTTTATCATGTTGTGCGTTGCTAGATGTTCGGCGATGTTCCGTGCTGCGGACGTTAATATCTTGCACTGATGCCGATTGTCATCACATACAATCCGAACATAAAATGTAATATTGGTCTCTTCATATCAAGAGACCTTTATTATCATAATTTATGGGTTTTGGAAAGGACAATCAATGAAAAAAGATTTAGAACTTGTAAAAGAAAAAATAAATATTAATAATTATTCATTAAGAGAAATAGCTGATTTTTTTGAAAAATTTGACGGAAGTATAATAGAAGTTAAAACTTTGAATCATAACATTAAAATCAAAATATCTAAATATGTTTTGCCCCATATTTTAGGTTTACAATATGCATTCGGAGATAGAAAAGATAGTAAAAATTTTAAAGGAAAATTAGGTTTTGAGAAACTTAAAAATGGTGAAATTTCTTTTTTTGATTTAAAAAGAATAATAAAAAACAAACCGAATATAAAAATTGGTTGGAAAATGATAGAAAATAGAATAGAATACTTACCAATGTTTTTAAATACTCTAATAAATAAAACCCGTTTTAAAATCGTTTCTGCCGATAAGATTGCTAGAAATTCAAAATTAAAAGGTGAATATGTTTTATTTAAAGTTGTTAATGATACAGTAAAGACAGTATTTCCTTTAATGTCCTTAAAAATAATAAAAAATCCTACATGTGTTATTGAAACTTTTATTGTTGAAGAAGATATATCATTTATAGGTGCTTTGCAAGAAGAAAGAATTTTAAAGATAGAATTAAATCTTTTAATCAATGAAAAAAGTTTTTATATACTATTAAATAACGAAAAACAGATATTGAATGTTTAATTTGATTAATTTGTCTATATAATACCGCCAAAAAACTCAATTTTTGGCGGTATTAACAAAATACATGACAAATTGTCATGTATTATTTACTTAATGTAGATTTAGGATATGGTTTTCTTTCATCTGTTCTACCAATCAAATAATCTATAGAAGTATTATAGTAATCAGCAAGTGTATTTATTTTTTCTAGTGGTAATATTTGTATACCTAATTCATACTTAGAATATTGTTGTTGGGTAGTATTTAAAACTTTAGCTATATCACTTTGTGTAAGTGATTTATCTTCTCTAATTTCTTTTAGTCTGTTGTAATACATTTTTAATCACCTATTATTATTTTCTTATACATCTAATAAAATGTATTGATTTTACATCTGATAAGGTGTAAAATATAATTGGTGATACTATGAACAAAAAAATATTGTTGATAAGTAGTATGTTATTAACATTAGTTTTAATAACAATAGTTATCTTTAATAATACTAATAGTAACGAAAGTAATATAATATCTAATACCAATAAAGATAAACAAGTAATAAATAATAATATGATTACTATGATGTATGAAACAGAAGCGGGGAGTGGAGAATATGTTGAGACTAAAGATACAACTTGGCCAGAATCCGGCTATATATTTAATGATACATTAAGTGGTTGTGAAAATGGTGGAGAACTAGAATATAATTCTGGGAATAATACAGTTAATTTATTAAGTAATTCTTCCGATAAATGTTATGTGTACTTTGATAAATATGATGGAGTATGGATAGATAATGTAAGTATTACTGATGTAACAGGCTCATCAGTTTCATTAAATGTTGATGCAACCAGTGAAAATGGAAATATAATAAATTATTATTATTCATTAAACGATAATGAATATGTATCAACTAATACTAATCCAATAGTAATAGATAATTTAAATAAATTAACAGAATATAATATTAAAATATATGCAGTAGATAATACTGGTGCAAGATCTAATATATATGAACTTGATGTTAGTACAACGGATATATCAGTGCCTGTAATAAATAGTGTAGAGGTTAGTGATATAACGGATAGTGGATTTACACTTACTGTTGATGCAACTAGCGATGTCGAAATAGAAAGGTATTATTTTTATGTTAATGGCGATGGAGAAAATTATGCTGGAACAAGCACAACTCCAGAATATACATTTAATACATTAAAAGATAATACTAATTATACTATCATTATATTTGCAGAAAATAATAATGGAATATTTTCTAATAAATATTCAATAAATATAACTACTGATAAAATACCAATTTTATTAGCAGATTATATAAAGTCACTTTATACAAGCCAAGGTGCAAATGGATTATATTATCACACAAGTAGTCTAGCTAATTCAGCTGGAGATAATAGTTACAGATATGCAGGAGCAAATCCGAATAATTATGTATGTTTTGGAAGTGATGCGGCGACATGTCCAGCAGCCAATTTATATAGAATAATAGGAGTATTTGGTAACGAAGTAAAATTGATAAAAAATACAAGTTATGGAAAATATGCATGGGAATCAGATTATATTGGCCAAGGAAACACATGGAATTCAAGTACAAAGCCAGATATAAGAAGCACATTAAATAGTACATTCTTAAATACATTAAGTAGTACATGGCAAAATAAGATAGCAAACCACGCATATAAAGTAGGAGGAATGGCATACTCAAATGGTACAAGCACACCAAGAACAGCATATAATTACGAAGTGGGAAGTAGTTCAAGTAGTACAACAGATAGTATGAAAATAGGACTAATGTATGTATCAGATTACGGATATGCAGCAAGTAATAATTATTGGACAACAAATTTAAGTTCATACAGTAGTGCAGCAAGCAGCAATTGGATGAGATTAGGTTCTTACGAATGGACTATTTCCCGTAGACCGGACCTTTCCCGCAGTGCGTTCGGTGTCTTTTCGACAGGTGATGTCAGCGCCACCGTCGTGAGCGATTCGCTTGCGGTCCGGCCAGTCTTTTATCTAACATCATCAACTGAATATCTCAGCGGATCAGGAACTTCTTCTGACCCTATTCGAATTCAGTAAAGGATAAAAAAGAATATTAGTTATAAGCTTGCTTATAACAATATTCTTCTTTTTCATTTAAGTTAGTTTGATAGATATTATATATTTCTTTACTTATATTATTTACTTTATCTTTTGCTCCAGTATCAGGATTACCATATAAAGTAAATATGGAAATAGTATAAGGATTATTAGTATTTATGCCAATATCATGAAAATATTGGTTATAATAACCATATTTATGATAGAATGTTTCATTATCAAAATTAAGAGCATTGTAATAGGTATTATTCATAGCATTTTTTAGTAGTGTAGTATATTCATTATCATATTGAAGTAATTCATAAATGTGTTTAAGTAGTGTATTAGTACTTGTTACATTCATATAACCAAATCTATCATTTTCATTTATAGTAAGATTTACTCCTAAAGTGTTTCTAACATATTCTTTTAGATTATTAACTCCAATATAATCAGTAAGCATTCTATGAGCGCCGTTATCACTTACAGATATGGCATAATACATTATATCTTTAATAGGTATTTCACTATTTACTTCATATTTTAATAATCCTTCTTCTTTAGCTAAATTTCTATAATCCCCAGTAAATGTAATAGTATCATTTAAATCAATATTATTATCAATTATATATGAAGTATCAAATAATTTGATAATACTTGCATTATAATATATTGTATCAGGATTTAATGTAAGAGTATAATTATTATTTAAATCTTCAAAATAAATAGATAATTCATTAGTGTTTAAAGTATTTAATAATTCATTAAATAATGTATCTACTTCTTCACTTTTATAAGGGGTAATAAGACAAGTTGTATATTCATTATTATCATGAATTTTTTCTTGTATAGCTATTAATTCATTATTGTATTCTTCTAATCTTTTATCATATACTACATATAATAAAATTAAAGATATTAATATTAAAATTAATATAACAATTATAATAATTAAATTTCTTTTAATACTTTTTTTCTTCACTTTAATCACTACCTAAAATATATAAATATAAATATTGCTAAACATACACAATAGATGGAAAATTTCCAAAGCTTGCCTTTCTTAACCCAGTTACTTAACCAACGATATGAGAAGAATGTGACTATACCTGCAGCAATCATACCCGCTAGGTATGGTATTAACATACTCGTTAGTTCAGTAGTATTTGCTAAATCACTTACTCCTAAAATCATTGTTCCAACACTTACCGGAAAATATAACATGAATGTATATTTTAGGGCTGTCTCTCTTTTTAGATTACAAAGTAGACAAGCCACTAAAACTGTTCCACTGCGAGATATTCCAGGTACTATAGTTACGGCTTGAATTAAACCAATTAAAATAGCATCTTTTAATTTAATATCTTCATCACTCTTTGTTCCTTTAATATTTCTTACAATAAATAAAGCAAGAGCAGTAATTAAAAATGCTATAGCAAGACCATTTAAACTATATAAATTTTCTATTTCATCTTTAAATAGAAATCCTGTTATTCCAACAGGAATAGTACTAATAATTATATATAGAGCATACCTAAATTTAGAAGCATATTTTTTTCTAGTGTCTTTTTTAAAGATATAAGAAAAAAAGGCAATAATAAGTTCTTTAATATCTTTCCAAAATATAATAAATATGGCAATAAAAGAACCAAAATTAGAAATTATTTCAAAGTTTAGGGAATTAAACATATTGGTATTAAATAAATTTTTAAATAAAAATATATGACCACTACTAGATACTGGAATTGGTTCAGTAATACCTTGAATAATACCTAAAATTATATATGTTATTATATCCATTTTTCTTCACCATTATAATTATATATTAATTTTAAAAAAAATGCACTATATTTAAGTTTTCTTTTATCTATATTTTTGTTAAAATATAGATAAGGAGCCTGTGGTAGGTGACTCCTCAACCAGTCAAAGCTGTAAATTATGAGATACAAATCCACAGTGCTAAGATATTATAACTCAATTCAGTTATAATTAAAAATTATAAAGAAAGGAGATATAATCTTAGGTTATATAAAATAACCATAATTAGATTATACAAGTATGTTATGGAATATAAGAAATTATTTGATATTGAATATAATAATAAAACATTTACTTTATTTTTATGTAAAGATAAAAGAATAGCTTTTTTAGAAAAAGGGGAACAAGATAAATATTTTTATCCTGCTTTCGAAGACTTTAAAGTATTAAATAATATTTATAATGTTCGAAATCCCTTTATTTTTTATAGTAGTAAAAAAGCTTTTTTTAAAGAAAAAGTGCTTTTAGCTAGTGGAATATTAGCTATAGTAATGTCTATTTATCCTCTTTTTGGTTTAAATGCCGAATATAAAATAGATGAAGAAGAAGGTATTGTATATGTAACTCTAGCAGATAATACCTTTAGAAGTAAAACATTTAAAGATACTTCAGATTTAGATGAAGTACTTGGATATACTACTGTTTCTAAAGAAGAAATAATGGATGCGATTAATAATAATCCTAATTTAAGTGAATATTATAAAATATTAGCTAGAAATTTAGTAAATAAGTATTTGGAAGTAGTTCCTAATGCCGATTTAAGAATATTTTATGAAAATATTAAAACATTAAAAATAGTTGAAGTACCTGATGATAGTGCTCAAGAAGTTCTAGGAACTTTTGTTGCTGGTAATTATAATTCTTATGATAATCAAATTAATTTAAAAGAGAATGCTACACTAGAGATTATTTATCACGAATTAGCTCATATTACTGAAAGTTATTGTGGAGATCTTGGTGATGATTTAAAAATATATCGCTATTTGGAAAATCATGGCCTGAATGAAGCAATGAATAATAAAATAGTAGAACTTCTTACTAATTCTTATAGTTATAGTGATGAAGAATTAGTTTTAAATTATTTATTATCATTTGTTGATTATACCCTAGAAGATTATAATAAATATGGTATAGATGAATTAATAAATAGATTAAAAACTAAATATAGTAATATTGATTTTGATTATATAACAAGCTTTGTTGATTCTTTTAGTACCACCCTTACATCTTTTGGACCAAACATATCACTCGCTAGTAATTTAGACTTTTTAGATGAATTATTTAATTTAGCTTTAGCTAGTATCAATCTTGATGGTAATGTTTATGAACCATATACTAATTTTATTAAACTAATTTATGACGAAGAACTAGAAAATAGTTATTTAGAAAAATATAATAATTATTTAAAATCTCTAAATTATGAAGATATAGTAACTATAGATGAATTAAATGAAATTGCTAATAAATATAAAGATTGTGAAGATGTAGTTTATTATCAAAATGAATTATATTTAGCAAATGTATATCGTGATGAAGAGTTGAACTCTTATGTTGATATAGTTATAGGTGACGAACTTAAAGCGGTAAATCCATTAGATGTAGATGCTAATAAAGTTATTGGAATTAAGGCTAGTGAAATGATTAAATCCAATTATTTAAAATATAAAGATATTTATGGAACTCAAGAGTTTTGGAATAATATGATTACCGAAAATGATTTAATTGAAGATTATAAATATAAAAAGATACCTATTTATTTAGATGGTTATCTTATAACAGAAGATTATATAAAAAACCAAGAAGTAGTAATTAGTCAAGATGAAAATGGTAATATATTATATAATTTAGTAAATAAAGATGATCCTAGTATAGAAAATTATTTATATAAAGGTAATTTAAATTTATATACATTTTTATACAATTTTGATGATAAATTAGAATTGTCATATATATTTAATGATACTTATTTTAAAAAATTAAATCAAATTTATCCGTCTTTATTTAGGAACATTTTATCAACCGATGATGAAATTAAGTTACTTAACGATTATGTATTACATATTCCGGAAGAAAATAGTTATTATCCATTAGATGAATGTAATATAGTAAGTGATAATGGTAAAATTTCTATACCAGAGTTAGGTATAGAAATAGATAAAGAATTACCTACTAATGTCTCTTTTAATTTAACGGAAGTAATTAAGCATTCTAGACCTTTTTCGAATAACATATTTAAATATTCTTATAGTAAAGAAGAAATTATAGATATGGTTAGTGAATATGTAGATAGATTAATTGAAAAAACTAATTTATCGAGGTAAATTAGTTTTTTTCAACGTTATAAGTTTCTCCGAAGGTATCAACAGTTACTTTAGTAATTACAACATTTTCTGCTAAAGCACCAGTAGTATCATCAGCTATTTCTTCATTTGCAACAATTTCATCAATGATATCCATGCCTTCAGTAACTCTGCCAAATCCGGCGTATAAGCCATCAAGAGAATAGGTAGCAGAATCATCTAAAACTATAAAAAATTGGCTGCCTGCTGAATCATTGTCCCTGCTTCTAGCCATAGATATAACTCCTCTGATGTGACTTAAAGTATTTTGGGTATAACCATTACTACTAAATTCTCCTTTTATTGTATAACCAGGTCCTCCAGTACCATCTCCATTAGGGTCTCCACCTTGTAATACAAATCCAGGAACAGAACGATGAAATGTAAGCCCATCATAAAATCCTTCCTCTATTAAATTTACAAAATTAGCAACCGTATTCGGAGCCATGTCAGGATAAAGTTCAATAGTAATTGTGCTATAATCTTCTATTTCCATTGTAACTATGGGATTTTGAGTATTTTCACCACAACCAGCAAGTAAAATTAAACTAACAAATAAAATAATTATCTTTTTCATTATGTATCACCAAAAGTATTTTATCATATATATTAAAATATGAGAATATTTTTTTTAATATTGGGAAGTTTTTTTATAAGTATAGCATTATTTTTAATAATAATTTATTTAAATTTATTTACTTTGGAGTATACATTTTTCGAATTTGTTTATTTTATTATTAGAAGTTCATGTTTACTATTTATACTTGGTGGCTTCTTTTTTATATATAAAGGAATAAGGAGGAAATTATGAATTATTACTATGATTTAGTTTTAAACTTTAATGAAACAGCCTTTATGTTTTATGAATGGAATGAAAATGATGTTATCGAATTGATTAAAAAAATTCCATTATTTTCAGTAAATAATAAAGTATTAAAAGATTTAATTTATAATGAAATAGTAGTAGATAAAGAATTTTTAAATTTAATCGAAGATAAATGTGAACTTAAAAATGGAACTCTAAAATATGTGGCTTTATTTGCTAGTAAAAACGGAGCTATAGCTTTAGAATTTAATAATGATGGTAAAAGTATAAGTCGTTCATTTTTACAAGTTGATGATGAAATTGGGGTAACAGAAATGTTGTATACAATTCCATTATTTAAATTTCATTATACTTTAGGACAAAAAATAAAAATTAATAAAAATTTAAGAATAGAAGAAGATATAAAAAAATTTATTGAATTAGAGATAGATTCTTTATATAAAAAGGGAAATTTTGATAAACTGAAATATTTATATAATGAATGGTTTTTAAAAGATAGTGATGATCTAAGTATAATTTATAAAGATATGAAAGAAAAATTAAAAGGTGATTTGACTGATAAAGAAATGAATATTTATAATTTAATAAGATTAAGTTATAATAATGTATAATTATTTTTTTCTTGGTTAATAATAGTATTAAGGTGAGTTATGAAAAAAGTATTATTGATAGTATTGATGATGTTATTAGTTGGATGTAGTTGTAATAAAAGTACTGCAAAAAGTGCTGTAGAAGATTTTTTAGATCAATATCGCAATCTTAGTGCTTCTGTTGTTGGTGATATGGATGATGTTGTAGATGCAGAAGAAAATTTAAATGATGAGCAAAAAGATAAGTATCGTGATATATTGCGTAAACAATATACGGATCTTACATATGAAATAATTAGTGAAGATTATGATGATTCTACTGCTATAGTTGAAACTAAAATTACAGTGTATAATTTAGGTAAGGCTCAAAATGAGGCGAGTGAGTATTTAAATGAACATAGTGAAGAATTTTATGATGAAAATAATGAATATGATTTATCTAAATTTTTAGATTATAAATTAGATTTAATGCAAATGAATACTGATACAGTTAGTTATACTATTAATTTTAATGTTGAAAAGAATGAAGATGGAGTATGGCAAGTAGTAGAATTATCACAAAGTGATTTAGAAAAAATTCATGGTATATATGAAGAAAATGAGTAATGTTTTTACTCATTTTCTTCAGGTTTATTCCTAATTAAAGTAATTGGTATAATATTATTTTTCCTAATTATTTTTAAACAACCTTTTATTATATCTAGGCTTTCTTCATAAATTAAAGGAGTTTCTAATAATTCTTTAAATATAGCATATTTATATTCATAATCTTCAATATTTATAAATTCTTTTAATTGTTCAAGAATTTTAAAATCTTCAATATTAAAGGCTAAAGGATTGCTTTTATTTATATCAATCATTTTTTTAAATAATATATTATATATATCTAAAAAAGTAGTGGTATCTTCAGGAAAAAAGGGATTAATCATTTTTATAAGTAATTTTTTTATTGTTTCTTTGTCATTTAAAATGTCTGAATAACGATCTATAAGTTCAAACATATTTAAATAAGTCAAACTGTAATTTTGATCACAAATAGTAAGTATGTATGAATAAATAGGGTCATTTACATAAAACGATACATATGCTTTATAAAAATCAATGTCAATTTTTTCTTGGGCTAAAAAAGAGCATAGATCTCCAATAAAGAAGGAGTTTTTATTTTTTAATGTATCAGGATATTCTGTTTTTAAAATTAAAAATATAACTTTATCTTTAGGAGTAAAAAGATATTCTATTTCTTCAAAAAAGACATCTTCATCAATATATTGTAAAAAAGGAATAATTTCCTGAAATTTTTTTATTAAATTGTAATTTTCTTTTTTGTTAATATTTAAATATTGTAATAAATCATATAAATATGTTTGGACTTTGAAACTTATCATACAAAACACTCCCCTTGGGTTATATTGTATCATAAAATTGTTATTTTGTTAGGGGTAAATTACATATTTTAAGCTAAAAATCATATCTTTTTATAGGGGTTCTTTATGAAAAAGTTAATTTTAGTTCTTGCATTAATAGTATTACCTATAAAAGTATCAGCAATAACTGCCAGTAGTGCCATTGTTATGGATTTAAATAGTAATAGAATACTTTATGAAAATAATATTCATGAACAAAGATTGATTGCTAGCATTACCAAGATAATGACGGCGATTGTTGCTATAGAATATGGTAATTTAGATGATATATATGAGGTTGATGATGAAGTACTTGAAGCATATGGTAGTGCTATATATATTGAAATAGGTGAAAAATTAACTTTGAGAGATTTACTATATGGCTTAATGCTTCGAAGTGGCAATGATGCTGCAGTAGTTATTGCTAAAAATATTGCGGGCTCTATGGAAGCTTTTGCTATGCTTATGAATGAAACCGCTAGTAAAATTGGGATGAATGATTCCTATTTTTATAATGCTCATGGATTAGAAGAAGATGATGGCACCGGTAATTTATCAACAGCTTATGATATGGCTCTTTTAACGAAATATGCTATGGAAAATGAAACATTTAGAGAAATTTTTGGAACCAAGGAATATAGTGTTAAAACTAATAAAAAGAGTTATAGGTGGACAAATAAAAATAAACTTTTGCACGAATATGATTTTATTACCGGGGGAAAAACCGGTTTTACTAAAAAAGCTCGAAGAACACTAGTAACTACTGCTAGTAGCAATAATATTGATTTAGTAATTGTTACTCTTAATGATCCTAATGATTTTGATGATCATTTAACTTTATATACAGAAATGTTTAAAAAATATGAAGCAATTAAAGTATTAGATAAAAAAGACTTTAAAGTTAAAGATGATACGGAATATGAAGATGATACTTTGTATATAAATGATGATGTTTATATTCCCGTTTTAAAAGAAGAAAAAAATAGTATATCTGTTAAATATGAACTTTATAAAAATAATAGTTATATGAATGGTGATGTTGTGGGGTCAGCTAAAATATATATAAAAGAGGAATTAGTAAAAGAAGTAAATATTTATGTAGAAAAAACTGGGGAAAAAGAAAATTTATCTTGGTGGGATAAATTATTAAGGTGGCTAGGATGGTAAGTTATATTTGGCTATTTTTAATACTTATTGGCATTGGGTTTTCAGCTCTTACGGGTAATTTAGATACAATAAATGATAGTATTTTAACTAATGGAACTAAAGCCCTAGATTTGATGTTATCAATTTTACCTATTATTGTTTTGTGGACCGGAATTATGAAAATTGCGGAAGTTTCAGGCTTACTTCGTAAATTTGCCAAATTAATGGAACCAATTTTATCGAGGCTTTTTCCTAGTGTTCCTAAAGATAATCCCGCACTTGGTTTTATTGCCTCGAATATCGCCGCTAATATGATGGGGTTAGGTTCTGCGGCCACACCATTTGGACTAAAAGCTATGAGTGAATTACAAAAGATCAATGATAAAAAAGATACTGCTAGTGTTGCCATGATTACCTTTTTAGTTTTAAATACTGCTGGAGTAACAATTGTTCCAACAACAGTGTTAGCACTGCGTATTGCAACAGGCTCTAATAATCCTTCAGAAATAATTTTACCGGGAGTTATTGCCACATTTTGTTCATCTATCGGGGGATTGTTACTCGATTATTTTATAAGAAGGAGGAATAATAAATGAATATGTTTTCTAAAATAGTCATTCCGGCATTTATTGTTTTTGTAATATTTTATGGCTTTATCAAAAAAGTTAATATTTATGATACTTTTTTAGAAGGTGCTAAAGAAGGACTGATGATTTCATTTAATATTTTTCCTTCCATTATAGCTATGGTTTTTGCTATCAATATTTTTTTAGATAGTAATTTTGTTAATGCTGTTTTAGGAGTGTTTACACCCATTTTAAATTTGATAAATATTCCTTTAGAAATTATGCCAATGGCTCTCCTTCGTCCTATATCTGGTACAGCAACTCTTGCTATAATGAATGATATTTTTATTAAATATGGGCCAGATTCTTATGTGGGAAGGCTTGCTAGTGTCTTACAAGGTTGTACTGATACCACAATTTATGTTCTTGCTCTTTATTTTAGTTCGATTGGAGTTAAGAAAATTCGTTACTCTTTAGGTGTTGGCTTATTTGCAGATCTCGTCGGAATTAGTGTTGCATTTATAATTACTATGTTGTTTTTCTAAGAAATGTGATATACTTTAAGTAGGTGGTTACATGGAGCGTTTACAAAAGATTATTGCAGAGTATGGCTATACTTCAAGAAGAAAAGCTGAAGAGTTAATTAAGCACAAAAGAGTATTAGTTAATGGTAAAGTCATAACAGAGCTTGGAACTAAAGTTAATTATAACGATGTAATAAGTATTGATGGAGTAATTATTAATAAAGATGTGAAGCATGAATATTATATTTTAAATAAACCTAGAAGTGTAATTAGTGCTGTTAGTGATGATGCTGGTAGAATTACTGTTGTTGATTTAATTAATACCGATGCTAGAATTTATCCGGTAGGTAGGCTTGATTATGATACAACAGGTTTAATAATACTTACTAATGATGGCGATTTTGCTAATACTTTAATGCATCCTAAATTTGAAATAGAAAAAACTTATATTGCTAAATTAAATAAAATATTAACTAAAGAGGAAATACATAAAATAAAAAGTGGAATCAAAGTTGATGGAAGAGAAGTTGATGTTAAAAAATTTAAAGTAAAAAACATCAATAAAGAAAAAAATACAATGATTGTAGAAATAACCATTGTTGAAGGAAGAAATCATATAATCAAAAAATTATTTAAGGAATTAAATATGAATGTGTTAAAATTAAGTAGAATTGGTTATGGATTTTTAGATATTAAAGATTTAAAAAGTGGAGAATACCGTACTTTAACAATAAAAGAAATAAAAAAATTATATAATTTGGCCAAAAAATAAAAAGCTTTTGAGCTTTTTTTAATTTTCTTCAGTATCTTCAGTAATACTTATAGCATTAACAGGACAACCAGCAATAGCTCCTTGTAATGCTTCACTATCTAGATTTTCTTCAGATTTAACAGTTGATAAGCCGTCGCTATCAAATTCAAAATGTTCGGGATCAGCACCAATGCACATACCACAACCGATGCATCCATTAACTTCTAATTTTTTCATTTTAATCCTCCTTGTATAATTATAGTCAAAAACTAGTCTAAAATCAATCTTTATTGTTTAAAAAATCGAATATTTATGTTATTATTTTAATAGAGGTTGTATTATGGATACGAGAATGAATAAATATGATAATAAAAGTTTTTCTAGAGTTGCTAAAAATGAAGAACTATATAAAGAAATAAACGATGCAAGTCTAGATAATTTTAGTGTGCGTAGCAATGCAACAGTAATTGGTAATCAAGATCCGGAGATTGATATAGAAAAGATTAAAAAGATTTTAGATACTAAATATAATAATGCTCCGAAAAGAAAGAGTATTAGGATAGATATTCCAGAAGAGGAAGAAGAAGTAGATACAGAACCTACCAAGGAATATGATTTAAATGTTGTTTTAGAGAAAGCTAAAGATGAACTTCCCGAAACTTATGAAGAAGCTAGAGCTAAAAAACTTAGAAATACTCAATTTGATATTTTAAATAATTTACATATTGAAGAGAATCAGGAAGAAGAAGAGCCAAGTAAAGCGGAAGAAGATTTAATGGAACTTATCAATACAATTAGTATTAATGAAAAAAAGATAAGTGAAATATCTGAAAAATTAGGACAAAATGCTCATGAAGAGGCCAAAGAAGAAATGACTTCAGAAGAAGAAAATGATGCTTTTGGTATTCTTGATGAATTAAAGGGTAGTGATGATACTGAAGTTTATGAAAGTATGACTGAAGAAATTAAAAAAGTTGAAGAACAAGATAAATTAGAAGAGACAAAAAAAGATGATGAGAAAGAAAAAAAGGAAAATACAATAGTTGAAAAAGTGAAAGATGAAACAATGGATAGTTCTTTTTATACAACTAGTTTATTTAAAAAACATGATTTTGCTGATGATGAAGATGATACCGATAAAGGGTTAAATATTGTTATTAAGATATTAATTGTTTTAGTTATAATTTGTTTTTTAGTAGGTATATTTTTATTTGTTCGTTCATTAATTATGGAATAAAACATAATATTTACTATGAATAGAATAAGAATGCGGAGAAATTATAGATTATCAAGTTTAATTATATTGGTTATTATTTTGATTACTTTGTTTACCACATTCTTTTTTATTTGGTATAATACTTCGGTTAGTCCCAAAATAGTTGATGTAGCAGAAGCTAAAATCAATAAATTTATGGAATCATTTTTAAGTATGAACATCGGTTATGAGATACTTGATGAAGACATTTTAGAAGATATTTTAATTATTAATAAAAATGATAAAGGGGAAATATTATATGTTGATTATAATTTAGAAAAAGCTTATCTTGTTTTAGATACGGTTTCAACTAAATTAGAAACATTGGTAAGTGATTTAGAAAAGGGTAAGTTTAGTGATATAAGTGATAATAATATTAAAACTAGTGAACATGGACTTTTATTAGAGCTACCGATGTTTATTGCTAGTGATTATGCCCTAATGAGTAATTTAGGTCCCAAAATATATATGAAAGTTAATTTTGTTGGTTCAATACTTACTAATATTAAAAGCAAAATAACGGAGTATGGTATTAATAATGCTTTAGTAGAATTATATGTAACGATTAAATTAAGTCAGGAGTTAATTAGTCCAGTTACTGATAATGAGTTATCTATAGAATATGATTGTCTAATAGCATCTCAAGTTATAAATGGTACTGTTCCAAATATTTATGGGGGATCTATACTAGAAAGTCGCGAAATTTCTATTCCCTTGGAATAAAAGTTGTGATATAATGTATGATAGGGTGATACTAATGCAAGTGTTTATTAATGAAGCATTTTCTAAAGCAATTAAGGATTACTTAAAAAGTGTTGAACAACCAAAAGGTGTTTTATATAATTCTTTTTTAGTTGTTGTAATTAGATTGCTCATTATTATGTATAGTGAACTTGATATTGTTAATCCAATGGTTATAAATGATGAAGATTTGCTTAAGAATAATTTAGCTAAATATGGTTATTCTAAAAATGATTTAGATATGTTTTTTTCAGATTTGCAAGTATATTATGATATAGAAAAAGAAAATGAAAATAAAATGATTAAAATAAAAAATCCATATTTTATAACAGTTCAAAAAGAGTTAATTGATATGCTTATAGCTAAAAAATTAAATTATAATTTAAAAGAAAAAGAAGTACAGGATTTTTATAGTTTATTATATACACCATATTCTAAAAATCCATTGCAAGTATCTTATAATTTCTTAATGGCTGATGATGTTTTAGAAATAGATAATTATTTTAAAAAACAAATGAAAGAAAATGTTAAAGTTGTAGTGCCTCGGGAAAAACATTTATTAAATGTTAAGGCTTATGAGTTATTAAATTATAGTATGGATCAAATTAATAATATGGATGCTTCAGAAGTAGATAGAGTTAATCATCAAGTATATGATTACTTTAAAATTAGAGAAAATGCTATAAACAAAGAATATTTACTTGATAAAGCTATTGAAGCAATAGAAAGGGAACAAAACAAAGTAACTAGTGGTAATGGTTATGTTGATATATTACTAGTAATGAGTATTATTTGTACTGTTATTATGGTTGTTGGTATAATTACATTTATTGTAATTTAAGGAGGGTTTATGAAAAATGTTATAATTGATGATTTAGAATATGAAGTAATTAAAAATTATCGTGATGCTCTAAATGTAGAAGATTTAACGGGTAAAATTACTGATTATTTTGATAATTTTGATTATATTTTAGGGGATTATGCATATGGTAAAGTAAGATTAAAAGGTTTTAATGAAAAAAGTAATAAAAATTTTAAGCCAATTAATGATTATAGTAAAATAGATGATTATATAAAAAATAATTGTGCTTATGATTGTAGGTATTTTATTATTAAAAGAGTAGTTGAAAAAAAATAATAATTAGGTTATAATTAATTTATGATAAATGAAGGGATTGATTAAAGTGGAAAAAATAAAATTAAGTTTAGTATCAGGTTCTAGTTTAGAAAAACCTTTAGTTACGGCATTTAATGGAGCAAATGCTAGTTATGTTGTGCTAGATAATGAAATGAATGGAACTATGGGTCTTCCTATTATTTTAGTATCTAAATTAGAAAATAACAAATTAGTTAAAATAACTGATCAAAATGAATGGAATGCCGTTAAAGAATATTTGAGAATGATTATTGCGGGAAATCAAGTAAATTATATTAGTGTTGAACCTGCTTTAAGTGCAGATGATGTGTTCTTTTCGCAACTTACGTTACCAGTTGCTTCTTTTGAAGCTCTAAAAAACAATTATAATCCAAATGGAGTAAGTAATGCTCCAGTTGAAAATGCTAGTGCTCCTAGTGGGGTATCTCCAACACCAGATGTAGCTCCTGTTGCACCAGCTATGCCAGCATCACCAGTAACTCCAGAAGTTACTCCAGCTAGTCCTAGTCCAGTTACTCCACCAAATGTGGATGCAGTAGCTAGTGAACCGGTAATGCCTAATATGGCAGGTCAAATGCCAAGCGCTCCAACAGTGGAACAAACAACACCAGTTACTCCAGCTGTGGAACCTACAGTAGCTCCAGAAGAACCTACACCAATGCCAAACGTAACACCAGTTATGCCTGAGCCACCTCAAAATGCTCAAGCGGCAGCTCCTGTTATGCCAGAACCTGTAGCTCCAGCATCTTTAGTTGAACCACCTATGCCACCAAGTGCTCCAGCTGAAGAAAATCCTCAACCAGAAGTTCCTGTAGATTTTACGGCAGATAAAGAAGCTTTCTTAAAAGCTTGTGAAAATATGTTTGATGCATTAGTAGCAAAATTCAATAAATAGGTATTAAAACCTATTTTTTTTATATAATGTAGTATGAAGGAAACGATTAAATATTATTATAATATTGATATTGATAATTTAGAAGAAAATGATGGCAAATACTTTTTTAAGTATCAAAATCAAGATTTCTTTTTTGTCTTTTTTAATCGTAATTTAGATGAACTTGATGATATATTAAAATGTTGTATTAATATGAAAGAAAAGGGAATAGATGCCCATAATATAATTGTAAATATAAATGGTGAAGTATTAACTAAAGTAAATAATTATAATTATATATTAATGTCTGTTAGTAATTATAATGAAGAATATGATATTTTTGATATTGTTAATATGATTAATAAACTTACTTTAAATAATCAATCTAGTAAATTATATCGCAATAACTGGAGTGCTTTATGGAGTGAAAAAATGGATTATTTTGAATATCAAGTAAGAGAATTAGGTTTAGATAAAAAAGTAATTCAAGAATCTTTTAGTTACTATTTAGGCCTAGCGGAAAATGCTATTAGTTATGTGAATAACACTACTTTAAAATATAATTCTTTTAACTCTAAAGTTACTTTATCACATCGGCGAATATTTTATCCAAATTTCAAAATAAACTTTTTAAATCCCTTATCATTTATTTTTGATTTAGAAGTTAGAGATATTGCTGAATACTTAAAAGCCATGTTTTTCTCGCCCCAAAACGATGAAGATGTACTAGAAGAATTAAAATGTTTCTTACAAATAAAAAAATTAACCCATTATGAGTATAGTATGTTATTTGCCAGATTAATGTATCCTTCTTATTATTTTGATTTATATGATGCAATTATGAACAATGATGAATCAGAAGAAAAATTAGTGCCAATCATTGCTAAAACAGAAGAATTTGAATTATTTTTAAAAGAAGCATATTTAGAAATATCTAAATATGCTCCAATAGATAAGATAAACTGGCTTATATACTAATGTTGATAACACCTTCAAGATCAGGTATTTCTTCTTTTAATAAATTATAAATCCCTTCATTTATTTCTGTACCTAACATATCACAAGTATTGCAATGTCCAGATACTTTAACATAAACAAAATTATTTTCGTATTTGACAAATTCTATATCCCCACCTTCTAAAATAAGGTATGGTCTTATCCCATCTATTACTTCAATTATTTTTTCTTCCATATTCTTCACCAAATAATATTATAAAACGAAAAACTTGTTAAGTAAATAATTATTTGGTATACTTTAATTGTAAGAAGGTGGCGATATGCCTAAAATTAAATGTGGAGATATAATTAAATGTAAGGTAACAGGTATTGCTGATTATGGATTTTTTGTAGAGTGTGAAAATAATTATTCAGGATTATGTCATATATCTGAAGTATCAAATGATTTTGTCAAGAGTATTCATGATTTTGTTCATATTGGGGAAATTATCTATGCTCAAGTATTAGATATAGATAAGAAAAATAAACAAATGAAACTATCTATTAAAGATATTTATTACAAAACTGAAGAAGATGGCACTAGAATAGTAGAATCAAGAAAAGGATTTTTACCATTAAAAGAAATGTTACCAATATGGATTGATGAAAAGATAGAGGAATATAAGAAAAAGTAAGATATTTTACGTAAAACGCTTAAATATCTTGTTTTTTAAATTGTTAAACATTATTTTTTGTGTTATCTTTATATAAAGGAGGGCAGTATGAATCCTTATAAATTAAGTGTTGAAGAAGTGCATAAAGCTTTTCAGAATTTCAATAAAACTGGTTTGGGTAAAAGAGCTTATGTATTTTCATTAATGCCGATGTTTGTCGCTGGAATATTGTTTGTTTTGGGTATTATTTTAAGTATTATGAAAGATGATATTGACGTTACTACTATAATTGCATTTACAGGAGCTTTTATTTCTTATGTGTTAGGATGTATTACTCAATTGCAATATGGTGCTTTATTAAAAGATTATATTAAATCCTTAAATGAAAAAACTGCTAGTAAAAAATAAACTAGTAGTTTTTATTTGCAATCTGGTGCCGTAACAGTGAATTGAACACTGATTTAATCCTTACCATGGATTTGTAATACCATTATACTATTACGGCTTATTATATTAAAAAAGCCATTAACTGGCTAATATTAATTACATGGTGGCTCCAGCGGGAATTGAACCAGCGACACAAGGATTTTCAGTCCTCTGCTCTACCGACTGAGCTATGAAGCC
>CALVKF010000007.1 GCA_944332555.1 uncultured Bacilli bacterium | reverse complement strand
CCCGGTCATTTTTAGCAGTATATACTTTGGTTTTTTCTGCTGTAATCAAAATATCACCTCCTTGGCTCTATATAATAGCACACTCATTTTAAAAAAATTGTCGAATTCTGTCGAAGATATTAAAAAAATTGCATTTTTGCAATTTTTTTAATATTATTCTTTATTTTCGTAAGAAAGTAAGTTTCTAATATCTTCTTCAGTAAGTTCTGACAAGACATTTTTATCTCTAATGCTACCATCAATTAAAGTATCACTTAACTTTCTTTTCTTATTTTGTAAATCTAATATTTTTTCTTCAATAGTACCTTTATTAATTAAATGAATTACTTCAACATTTTTAGTTTGACCTATTCTATGCGCTCTATCTGTTGCTTGATTTTCCACCTGCGGATTCCACCATAAATCTAGATGTATTACAACATCAGCACTAGTTAGATTAAGTCCTGTACCTCCAGCTTTAAGGGTAATTAAAAACACTTTGGTATCATCTAGAGCATTAAAATCATCAACCATTTTAATGCGGTCTTTACTTGATACTCCCCCATCAATACGATAATACTTTATTTTTTCATCATTTAACAAAAGCCCAACTTTATCAATAGCTTTTTTAAATGATGAAAATATTAATATCTTATGATCATTTGAAGTATATTCATTAATAATATTAAGTAGCATTTCCATTTTATGAGACATATTAGTAATGCCATCAAAAACAAGCGATGGATCAATACATATTTGTCTTAATTTTGTCAAAAGTCGCAAAATTAAGAACCTAGCTTTAGACATACCTTCTGTCTCAATAATTTCATTCATTTCTTTTTGAACTCTTTCCAGTTCTGCTACATATATTTTCTTTTCATCATCAGACATATCAATATAAATATCATTAATTAACTTATCAGGAAGTTCTTTTATTACATCCTTTTTTCTTCTCCGAAGAATAAAAGGATTAATAATAGTGCTTAAACCTTTTAATAACTTATTTGCTTCTTCATCAAAATCTTTGATTTTATATTTAGCTTGAAATTTAGCTAAATTAGCTAAATAGCCGGGCATAATAAAATCAAAGATGCTCCATAATTCTAAAATAGAATTTTCTAGTGGTGTTCCAGTTAAAGCAAATTTAACATCACCATTCATACTTTTAACAACTTTTGTAATACCTGCCATATTATTTTTAATATTTTGTGCTTCATCTATAATAATAGCATGAAAATGCATATTTTTATAAATATCTTCATCTTCCCGGAGTAACCCATAAGTAGTAACAATTACACTAGCATTGTTATTTTCAAGTATTTTCATTCTTTTATCTTTAGTACCTAAACATATAGTTCTTTTAATTTCTGGAGCAAATTCAACAAGCTCATGATCCCAGTTATAAGCAAGACTTGTTGGTACAACTATTAAGAATTTATAATTACTATCCTCATTTAACATTTCTTTAATATAATAAATTACTTGAATAGTTTTACCTAAACCCATCTCATCAGCAAGTATTCCTCCAAAACCGGTCTTATCAATAGTTTTAAGCCATTTAACTCCAGTTATTTGATAGTCTCTAAGTACAGATAAATCAGTTAAAGATAGGTCACTATCTTTAAACTGATAAAATCTATCTATGAGATTATCAAATAAATTATCGGTATGAATTATATTATATTTAGTATTTTTTAAACTATCTAAATATATTGCTCGGTATTTCTCAATAGTGCCTTTACCATTTATAATATCTTCATCACTTAAATCTAAATCATCAACCAAATTTTCTAATTCATTTAGTGATTCATCTTCCAAATTTAATATATCCCCATTTTTAAGTCGATAATACTTATTCTTATTTTTAATACTTTTAAATATATTTACTAACTCATCACTAGAAATATCTCCCAGATCAAAATTAAAGCTCATAATATTATCTACACCAATACTAAACATTGATGAAACATTAGTCTTCTTCTTAATACTTACACTTTTAAATTTTTCCGTAGTATACACAACATATTTTTCCGCGAGCTTTTCTAGACCACTTTCAATAAACTCAACTTGTTTATCTAGATCTCTTAATATAATTTTGTTATCAAGAGTAACAAAATTATATTTAACTAGATCATTTATAACATTAGTTTCAAATTCCATATCTCTTAAAACTACACTATTTTTATCAAAATAATCAACAGTATTATTATCATAAATAAATTTAATGCTACATTCAATATAATACTCTCTAATATCAAAGTATAATTCTACTTTGATATTAGAAGTAATTATTAAATCATCAACTGATGCATCTACTTCCATTTTGCTTTTTAAAACATTCATTAATCCTTTAGTAAAGTCTTCTATTTTTTCTTTAGTTATTTCTATACTATCTATTTCATAATCAAGTAAATCTTCTAATAACTCTTGTTCATCTTTTTTTAAGTGATACATTTTACCTTTATAGATGATATATTCAAAATCATCTAATACTTTAATTACATCACTTAAATCAAATTTTAGATTATATATATCACTATTCTTACTTAAATTAGTATTAATGGGAAATTCTTCACTTATCCCATCCATTTGATAATTATTAATAACAAAAGAACAATCTTTAATATTTTTAAAAAACTTTTTTAATTCACTAGTTGTGTAGTATCTTCCATTAACTCCTTTAGTAAGTTCAATTAGGGCATCAATTATTTTTTTATCATGTTCATTAAAATAGTATTTTTTGGGGTCATATACAAAAAATTTACCAAAATTAACTTCTCCCTCACCATCTTCATAAACTCTTTTAAAAGCTCCTATTTTACTATTTAAATTATATAATTTATCTAAACCAATAGTTACTTTTGGTTCTAAGAAAGAATGATAATAATAACTATTATTAAGTACTATATTTAAATTAACAGTTAATTCTTTTTTTATAGTAACACTTTCTTTATTCACAAACTTATCTAATATTCTATTACTAATAGTTTTATTATCTTCTTTCATATTAAATAATTCTTCATAATTATAAAGTATTACTGCTCCAATATGTTTACATGTTTCAAAATTTTGAAACTGTAAACATTCACAATCTAAATCTATTATTTTATAATCATTAGATATTTTTAAAAATACTTCATAATATTCATCATAATAACTTTGTGATTCAACAGAAAAAGTATAATTAGTACAATCTTGATAACTAACTTTTTCTTCTAAAGATACATTATCTTTAGGTATTCTAGTTGCTTTAATAAGATCATTACCACTTACAAAAGAACCAATATTACTTGTGTGAAGTAAGTCTCCAATAGTTATACTTTTTCTCATAAAAAAATCACCAAACTTATAGTATCATAAGTTTGGTGATAGTGTAAAGTATAAACTTTATTTTTTCATATTTTTACCAAAATTTATGTTGATAACTGCGGCCTCCGTGGCGGACATGCCGCCGGCGGAGGTTATAAGTTCATCACATACCTATTATGTATGGGTCACTCACAGATCCATTACCGTCGTATACATAGACAGAAGAGTCTAGATATAAGACAGGTCGGACCGCAAGCCCACTAGCGTTGAAGTAGTACAAGACGCCTTCGTTGGTCAAATAGAACACGTAGTACGAGACTGACGAGTTCGGAGTTATTGTCCATTCGTATCCTTGGCCATACAACCAACTTTGTCCGGCACATGATATTGTATCATAGTCACCCAAATAAGTTGTTCTTGCACAGGAACTTGCTAGTACACTATATCCATAATCACTTGGATACATTAATCCTATATAACCAGTAGTACTTGTTGGTCTGCCACTATATACTGTTGTCCCTCTTTCATATCCATAAAAGTCTTCGGCGGTTGCACTTGTACTGGAATAACCACCGAGATACCAGCTTACATTTTCTATCATGCTACGATATGTATCATTTATTCCCGATTCTGTATAATTACAATTTCCTGGTACAGCTGTTAAATATCCTGCACAATTTATTGTTCCTGTTGCATTCTCGCTATTTAAATATGCTCCATTTAACAAATTCATTAAACTAGAAGCTGTCCAGTCATTTACACTATCTTTATCCCATGCTAGTCCTCCGATAGAATTTGCTCTAATTATCTTTACTAAATTTTGGCCACTTACTCCGTGTGATGATGAATCAAATACTCCTATTATTCTCCATAATTCATTATTAAACCAGATATAATTATTTGGATCTTTTCCTTCATATCTATAGCCATTTTCATTAACCACTTGTCCTGTTCCTTGGGTTGAACCAGAAAGTCCTATGATGTAGTTGTTTAAATAAGTTGTACTAATGGTATTAAATGAAACATCACATGTAGCATTAGTACCATTAATATCTTCAACCGCTAAAATCCACTCATCATATAACCATTTACCATTAGCATTACTACATTCTACATCTACTCGATACATTCCTTTAGATGGAAAAGTAGTTATACTTGTTCCATCTAATGTTAATGCATAAGTTATCCCATCCCAAGAAAATGTTTTTTTAGTATTAGTATTATAGCTCATAGCTATAATACTAATAAATATAGCTAATATTACAATACTAACAATTAATATTCTTTTCTTCATAAACTACCTCACATTCCTATTATGTATGGATCACTCATCGAACCATTTCCATCATATACATAAACAGAAGAATCAAGATATAAGACAGGTCTGACCGCATTCCCAGAACCAGCGTCGCTGTTGACAAAGTTGCCGTTGTTGTACAAACATAACACATAGTACGAGGTAGACGGGGACGGAGTAATTGTCCATTCAGATCCTTGTCCATACAACCAACTTTGTCCAGTACATGCTGCTGTATTATATGAACCAAAATTTGTTGTTCTAACGCATGAACTTGCTAGCACACTATATCCATAATCACTTGGATACATTAAACCAATATATCCAGTAGCTGTTGTTGGTCTTCCACTATATACTGTTGTTCCTCTTTCATATCCATAGAATGCCTCTGTTGTTGCACTTGTACTTGAATATCCTCCCAAATACCATGTGACATTTTCTATCATTGGACGATATGTATCGTTTATTCCTGTTTCTGTATAATCACATTGAGCTCCTACTGTTGTTGAATCTCCATAACAATATTCTCCTCCGGTACCATTTTGGCTATTCAAATATGCTCCGTTTAGTAAATTCATTAAACTTGATGCTGTCCAGTCATTAGTATTTGATTTATGCCATGCTAATCCACCGATTGAATCTGCTCTGATTATCTTAACCAAATTTTGGCCACTTACTCCATGGGATGTACTATCAAATACTCCGATTATTCTCCATAATTCATTATTGAACCAGATATAATTATTTGGATTTTTCCCTTCGTATCTATATCCATTTTCATTAACTACTTGGCCTGTTCCTTGGGTTGAACCACTTAAACCTATTATGTAGTTATTTAAATAGGTTTTAGAACTTGGAGTTTGATATGTTAGATTACATGATGTATATTTATTAGCAATACTAGATATTTCTATTCTTTGATATAATGGATTATATTCAGCAGTTGCTCCAGTACAACTTAATGTTGCTGGAGTAGAAGCATTATAATTGTCATTATTATTTGTATTAATTGTTACATCTGGTGGAACTATATCAAAATATAGATAACATCTATCAGATAAATTAGATTTTAAATTAACTGTTCTATTTTCTTCATTCCAAGTAAGTATTCCCCCATTTTCACATTGAGATAATGTAGAATTAAATTCATAACCGGAACCCGGCCACAAACCGGAGGTGGATTGCTCATACTTACCTGAACCCGCCTCTGTTTCAAGCATTATAGCGAACATACCTGGTACTTTATTTTCTATATTGTTGTTATCTAAATTATTATTTAACACTTTTGATGATGATTTATTAGTAATAAGTATTAAAGTAATACTTATTACTATTACACACATAACCGATACTCCAATAATAATCTTTTTATTCTTCATCATAACCTCACTTACTAGTAGTATATCATTAAAAGTGTAAATATATTGTCGAATGGACGACTACTACTATAATAATTATAGACAATTTTTAACCAAAATGCAATAGATATATTTTATCTATGATAAAATATATCTGAAGGAGGTTTAAATGTCATATAATAGACTAAAAGAATTAAGAGAAGATAATGACTTATTACAAAAACAAGTAGCTAAAGCTCTAGGTATTACACAAAGAAACTATAGCTACTTGGAAACAGGTTATACTATGCTTACTGAAGATATATTAATTAAACTAGCCAATTTTTATGATACTAGTATTGATTATATATTATATCAAACAGATGTAAGAAAAAGATATAATAAGTCTGTTATCAAAGACGAAGTAGTCGCTTAATTCAATAAGGCTTAAATTATAATTTAAGTCTTACTTAAAAGTCTATGATTGACATTTAATAAAGAACTATATAATGTTGTTAATTCTGTTAATTAATAAATCAACTATTTCTTGATCTTGAAGTAAATTAATAGAAAAGGTTCTATGACCTATTCTATTAATACTAGTACCACAATGATAAACAATACTATCATCTAATATAAAATATCTATCATGGAATGTAGTATTATATTTAACTGTTAAATTATTATACTGTTGATTATATGTATTAATATCTTGTTGAGTTAATAATTTAGGTCCTGCAATTAATAATACATCAACATCTAATCTAGATATCATATTTAACATTATATTATCGGCATAAGAATCTATTATTGTTAATTTAGTTTTAGCTTCTTTAAATATATCTAATACTTTAGAATAAGCATCATATATTTGACCATCAAAAATTATCACTTACTTTTTTCTTTTCTTCAAATTGTTTAAATGTTTCTTCTAAAGCTTTAATCTTTTCTTTATTTTCAATTACCAAGTTATGATCTGTTAAAATCATTTTTTGATTTTCTAACACTAAACTATTAATATAGTTTTGATTTAAAAGATTAGAAGAAATATATTTTCGCATGGCAACAAAAGCATCCATTATTTTGATACTTATTTCTTCAGCAACTGGTGTTCTAAGAACTGTTGCAAGCATCGCAACACCTTGTTCAGTAAAGACATAAGGTAAATACTTTATGTTATGTCCTCTACCTTTCAAGGTTCCAGTTTGGGACCTTAAAAACATTTTGCTTTCTTCTTCTGTTAATTGAAACATAAACCTTTCGGGAAATCTATTAATGTGTCTCTTCACTGCTAAATTAATAGACTTTGTTCCATTAGAACACTCATAAAGTCTTGCTAAATCACTATCTAGCATTACTTGAACTCCCCGTACTTCAAAAATCAAATTTTCAATTCGTTCATTTTCTTTTACTGTAATATCATTCATAATATTGTTAATAACTTATCATAGCGTAATGTGTTGTTACTATGATTACCTCCTTTTCTTCTAAATTTCGCCCTAAACATAAATCAAAAATATAAACTAAAATCTCGGTAGGCCAAAATACCCAAGTAATCATCTAATATCTAATAAAATTATAACAACTATTTTACTCGTTGTAAAGGTATAATTTAATATTTTTCAAGGTCCCAAATTGGGACCTTGAAGAAAGATATCATTAACTAATAATTTTCTGGTAGGTATTGTTGGTGTACTTGAAGCCGCAATCTGCGCCTTCAAAGTTTATTTATATTTTTTGGTTTCAAATTGAAACCAAAAAAATACCGCTTACTATTTTCAAGGTTTCAACTTGAAACCTTGAACACTATAAATTATTACTAATTATTAATTTTTGCTCCCAAGTTGGGACCAAAAAAGATAGTGATTCAATGCCATCAAACTTGAAGTTTCAACTTGAAACTTCAAATTTAGTGATAAATTGTCTTTTATTAAACATTTGCGGTCCCAAACTGGGACCACAAATAAAAATAATTTTAAGTTTAAAGATTCAAGGTTTCAGTTTGAAACCCTAGAAACAAATAAATTATGATGCATTATTACTTGAAGTCCCAGATTGGGACTTCAAGTTTGTTAAATATATGAGGTTCCAATTTGGAACCTCAAAAAAAACTTAAAACATAATATAAGGTTTTAAGTCTTGATTATTTACTTCATATATAGCTATATCTTGTTTTTTATAAGTAAATATAACTTTGTTAGTTATATTGAAAGTATTGGTAATAGAATTACCATTTAATACTTTATTAATTAAAGTATCTGGTAATTCTATTACAGGGTAATCTAGGAATTCTTTAATGTTGAGTAATTTATAATTACCATTTTTTATATCTTCTAAAGCATAAGTATTATCTATTGAAAAATTTCCTTGTTTAATTCTTATTAAGTTATTCATAGTACCTATTGTGTTTAATTTAGAACATATATCTTCAATTAATGAACGAATGTAAGTACCTTTTGATACTTTAGTTTTAAATGTAATTATATCTTTATCAAAAGATATAAGTTCTAAATTATAGATTGTTACTTCTCTTTTAGGTAAATCAACCGGAGTATTATCCCGCGCATATTCATATAATCTTTTGCCTTTTACATGTACTGAAGAATATAAGGGTACTGTTTGTAAGTATTCTTTTGGGAATGCATCAAATACCTTTAATATATCAGACTTTGTTATATTAAAAGTACTTGTAGATATAACAGTACCTGTTATATCTAGAGTATCTGTTTTTATTCCAAGTTTTATCTCTGCAATATATTCTTTAGTTTCACTAGTTAGTAAATTTACTAATTTAGTATATTTACCAATACAGCAAACTAGAACTCCAGAAGCTATTGGATCAAGTGTCCCAGTATGTCCTATTTTTTTAGTATTAAAAATATGATTAAGAGAATTAACTATATCTCTACTTGTTTTACCTTGTTCTTTGTTTATTACTATTAGTCCGTTCATAAATGTCCTTATATAATACATAAGTTTTAAATATAGCTGTTGTTTCGGGATTTTCTTTAACAAAATCATAACCTTGATCTATTGCTAAATTTATTAATTCTGTATTAGCTTTAGGTATTTCTACTTCTAAAGTTTTATAATTATTGACTTTAGCATAAATTTCTAACTCTGGTATAATTAAACTAATTATAAAGTTTTGATCTTCATCTTCGGTGAAAAGCATTTCACCAAGATGAAGAATTTGATCATGTTTATATATTCTACCAAATGAAATTAGACCTAAATTATCAAGATAATATAGATAAAAGGCTATATTATCTTGTTTTAGAGAATCTAAAGCCTTATGAGCTGATTTTTTAATAGGATTTTTTGATGAATTTTTAAATATTTTATCTGCTAGGAAACCATCCATATTTAAAAAGAATTTATAATATGTTTGATACATAATATTATAATCTTCTTCTGGTAACTCTTCAGTAATTATTTTAAGCATAATTTATTCCCCCTTTAATTTAATGAATCAATAATTTCTTCAATCCTCTTTTCATAATCAAGTGATTCATCATAAATAAATTTTAATATTGGTGTATGTCTTATATCTAACACATCACTTAATTTTCCTCTTAAGAAAGATGATGCTTCATTTACTTCTTTATCTAGTACTTTTTTATCTAAATTAGATAAAGAAGTATAATAGACCTTACAATAACTTAAGTCTGTAGATAAATCTACAGAAGTTATTGTAAGTGTTTTTAATAGTTCATCATTTGTTTCATTAGCTATTATATCACTTAAATATCTTAAGATATCTGATTCAAGTCTTTTTATTTTTTTATTTTTCATGTGGCACCTCAATCATTTCATAAGCTTCAATAATATCTCCTTCTTTAAAGTCATTAAACTTATCTAAAGTTACACCACATTCATAACCTTTTTTAACTTCTTTAACACTATCTTTTTCTCTTTGTAGTGATTTTATAGCATCATCACTAGCAATAATAATGCCATCACGAATAACACGAGCTAAAGCATTACTTTTAATTAGACCATCAGTTACATAAACGCCAGCGATATTACCAATTTTAGAAAATTTAAATATTTTTCTAATTTCTGCTGAACCAAGTATTTTTTCTTCATATACCGGATCAAGTAAGCCATTAATAGCTGATTCAACATCTTCAACTAATTTATATATTATAGTATATAATCTTATTTCAATATTTTTATCTTTAGCTAGCTCTTTTGCGGCATTACTGGCAACAACATTAAAACCAATTATAATTGCATTAGATGCACTAGCAAGTATTACATCTGATTCACTAATTGCTCCAATACCACTACGAATAACATTTACTTTGACCTCGTTTGTAGTTATTTTTTCTAAAGATGATCGAACTGCTTCTTCAGAGCCTCTAACATCAGCTTTAAGCAAGATATTTATTTCTTTATCACCAGCATTAATGTTATTAAATAGATCATCTAGAGAAATACCTTTTGGTTTACTTTCATTAAGTTTAACCAGTCTTTCTCTTTTTTCCGCAATACTTTTAGCTTCCGCTTCGGTTTCAAAAGCCATGAATTTATCTCCCGCAGATGGGTTTTTAGTTAAACCTGTAATTTCTACTGGAGTTGAAGGTCCTGCTTGAGCAATAGCTTCCCCTCTATCATTTTTCATAGTTCTAACCTTTGCATAAGAAGTACCTACAACTATTGGATCTCCAATACGAAGTGTTCCATTTAAAATTAAGAATGATGCAACACCTCCGATGTTTTTATCAACTCTTGATTCAATTACAGCACCTGATGCATAACGATTAGGATTTGCTCTTAAGTTTTCCATTTCGGCAACAGTAAGAATAGTTTCAAGAAGCAAATCTATACCTTCTCCAGTATGAGCAGAAATGTTAATAAATGGTACTTCTCCTCCCCAAACTTCAGGTGTAATACCTGCTTCATTCATTTCTGTTAGTACTCGATCTATATTAGCATCTTTTTTATCTATTTTATTAACAGCTACAATTATTGGTACACCAGCAGCTTTAGCATGATCAATTGCTTCTTTAGTCTGTGGCATAACTCCATCATCTGCCGCAACAATTATAATTACAATATCAGTTACACTAGCTCCTCTTGCTCGCATTTCCGTAAATGCGGCATGACCAGGAGTATCAATAAATGTTATAAGTTCTCCATTATACATAGTTTGATAAGCCCCGATATGTTGGGTAATACCCCCAAATTCTTGTGTCACAACATGAGTATGTCTAATATAATCAAGTAAAGTAGTTTTTCCATGATCAACATGCCCCATAATTGTAACTATCGGTGGTCTTTTAACTAAATTTTCTTCATTATCAATTATTTCATATTCTTCAAAATTAGATACATCTTGAGTTTCTTCTCTTTTTAGAGTTTTGCCATAATCTAAAGCTAATATTTCAGCATTTTCAAATTCTAGTGGTTCATTAATACTAACCATTAAACCCATGCCAATTAATTTCTTTATGATATCAGTACCACTAACATTTAAGACATTTGCAAGTTCTCCAACAGTCATATTATGTTTATATAAAACTATAGAACTATCAGTACTATTATTACTCATTAACTTATTTTTATGTTTATACATTTCTTTTTTAAGAGTATTATAATCATTCTTATTATCTTTATTATCTTTCTTTTTTAATTTTTCTGTTTTAATACTTTCTTTTATTTCTTTATCAAAAGAACTAGAATCAAGTATTTCATCTACTTTATCATCAATTACATCTTCTTCTTCAAAAGTAGTTTCTTCATCAGTAGAAATTAAATTAATTAAATTATCTAACATGATGATATCATCATCTTCTAGCAAGTCTTCCCCATTATTTACATTAATGGCTAGTTCCTTACATTTTTTTAATATTTCCGCAACTGATAAATTCACATCTTTAGCATAATCTTTAACTGTCATATAATCACCCTCTCTTAATATTATTTTATTAAATTTTCTAACTCCTCATAAATACTATTAGGTATACTTACTCCTAGAACTCTCTCTAATATTTTACTTTTTTCGGCTTTTTTTATTACATCAATATCTTTTTTTAAATAAGCCCCTCTACCATTTTGTTTGCCAGTAATATCAACCAAAACATTTCCATCTTTATCTCTTACTACCCTAATAAGTTCTTTTTTAGGAATAGATTCTTTAGTTACTATGCAAGTACGCATTGGTATTTTTTTATTCATTACTATTACCTTGCTTATTTATCTCTTCCATAGTAGTAAGTTCTAAAGTATATTTAGTAAGCCGACTGGCAAGTTTAATATTGCTACCATTCTTACCAATAGCTAACTTCTTTTCTTCTTCTGGCACAACTACTAAAGCATTATGTTTAGCAGGATCAGGAATACTTACAATAACATTTTTAGCGGGAGTCATAGCATTTTTAATAAATTCTACTGGATCATCACTATGTAGCACTACATCAACTTTTTCCCCATTTAATTCTTTTAGTATTCCGGCGATACGTGTTCCTTTTTCACCAATACAAGAACCAATTGGATCAATTCTTTCATTAATTGATGAAACAGCAACTTTAGAGCGAATTCCCGCTTCACGAACAACTCTATTTATAATAATTGTACCATTTGCTATTTCTGGTATTTCATGTTCAAATAATCTTTTAACAAAACCAAAGTTCTTACGAGATAATTTAATTACTGGTCCTTTTGGTCCATTTATTACTTTAGTAACATAAGTCCTAATATTTGAACCCATTACAATATTTTCTCCCGGAATTATTTCTGATTTAGGTAGTATTCCTCTAGTTCTACCTAAATCAATATAATAATTCTTTTGATCCTCCAAAGCTACCATACCAAGCATTAATTCATCTTGTTTATCCGCAAATTCATCAATGATACTAGCTTTTTCAGCTTCTCTTATTTTTTGCATTACTACTTGTTTAGCAGTACCAGCTGCAACTCTTCCAAAGTCTGCTGGAGTAACTTCTTTTTCAATTGTTTCTCCTAATTTTATTCCAGGAACAATTTTTTCGGCATCTTCAAGTAATATTTGCGCATCTCTATTTATTTCGGGATCAACATGCTTAATATTACCTTCTTCATCCTCTACGTCTTTTCCATCATCATACTTATCAACTACTACTAAATAAGAATATACTTTAATATCTCCAGTATCTCTATTAATATCAACTTTAACATTAGTTTTCGAATTAAAATTCTTCTTATAAGCAGTTTGCAGTGCCAACTGCAATGCTTCAAATACAATATCTGGACTAATATTTTTTTCTTCTACTAGATTATCTAGCGCTTTAATTAATTCTTTACTATTCATTTTTTAACCTCTTTCCTTACTTACGACATCCATTATATAGGAATCATCAGTTATGTTAGCCTTATCAACAACTTTATCAACAATTTTAGTAGCATCAACTATTGTCTCCAAATCAATACCACCGATCTTATCTAAAGTAATCGTTAAAAAATTAAACTTACCTTTTTTTTCATAAGTAACATCATCAACAATAATTTCTTCCTTATCTAATACTTCTTGCAAATCATTTTTTAACTTATTTAACTTACTATCCATAAGCACCTCCATAACTAATAATAAAAGTGGGATTTTCTGCCCACTTAAATTTGCAATTTAATTATAACACACTTTTCATCCAAAAAAAAGCCCTAAATTTCTTCAAATATTTAATGGCGTCCTCGAGAGGAATCGAACCTCCACTCTAACCCTTAGGAGGGGCTTGTTTTATCCATTAAACTACGAGGACCCATAAATATATTATCACAAAATTATTATTTATCCAATAACTTATTTGTAAGTTCAAATATTTTTCTAGTAGATTCATTTTTAGTATTTTTAGAAAGATTATTTTGCCACTTAATAATTAAGTTATCATTTATTAAAGTTTTTTTTACAACCCTATTCATACCCCAAGCATTAATTACTTTAGCTCCATACTTTTTATGCACAATATATTTAGCATTGTATTTCTCCGGTCCCCCATTCCCTGGTATTAAAATCATTGGTACTCGCATATCAATACATTCCGTTAAAGTAGCTCCTCCAGGTTTAGTAATTACTATATCACTAACATTTAATAAACTATAAATGTCACTAACAAATCCTAAAACTGTTACATTACTAATGTTTTCCCGAATTATATAACGTCGACATTTTTCTTCCAGTTCCTTATTTTTACCACTAACAAATATTATATTTATCGGATATTTTTTCTTTACCAAAGCTTTAAAATAATCATAATTTTTAATAGAACCTGCCGCACCACCCCCAAAGAAAAGATAAGTCTTTTTAGTAGCATCTATATTATATTTTAAATACACTTCTTCTTTTGGTGCAACACTATCCATTTTCTTTCTATCAAAAGGAAGACCAAATGCATAAACCTTTTCACTAGGTACACCTTTTTTAATCATGACATTTTTAACTATTTCATTAGCAACAATAAAAGCATCTTGTGATTCATGATCTTTATACCAAAATTTATGAGTAACAAAATCCGTTACAACTGTCATTATATAAGCATTAGTTAATCCTAATTTATTATAATAAGATGTAATATTTGAACCCGCAAAGTGGGTAGATATAACAATATCAGGATTAAAATCAACAATTTCACTTCTTAACTTATCATTATCAAATAATCTTTTCATGTTTTTCATCTGATTTAAGCAAGCGACTTTATTATTGGCAATATCATAGATAAAATTAAATGTTTTATGAAATCTTTTTTTTATTATTAAATCAAAAGCTTTAATTGTAAACTTACCAAGAAAATTAGAGTATTTAGCAATATCTAATAATTTTATTTCATAGTCATCATAATCATTAAAATAATTATAAATGTTTTGAGCCATTGATTTATGACCAGAACCATAAGGAGCATATGTAATTAATATTTTCTTTTTCATAAGTATCTCCACATTAATTATACTATAATGCCAAAAATAATTCTACTGAAATTTTACTCACTTATAGCATAAGTTATGACTTCTTTTTCTTCAAACTTATTATCATTAGTACTAATTAATAATACAATACCTACAATTACTAAATAGAAAAATAATATTCCACTATACTTTTTTAAAACTTCTAACATTTTAATTACCTCTTTTCTAAAACTAATTTATCACGAAAATATGTTCGTGTCAATAACAAACGTAAACAAACGTTTGACATTTTACATAAAATATTGTAAAATTATCTTGGAGGTATAAATGAAAGATATATTAACTAAAAGACAAGAAGAAGTATTAAATTTTATTAAAAAATATAGTGCAGAACACGGCTATCCTCCAGCAATAAGAGAAATTTGTGATGGAGTTGGTTTAAGTAGCCCTGCCACTGTATTTGTGCATGTTAAAAATTTGGAAAACAAAGGATATTTAAAAACAGAAAACAATAAATTTAGAGCAATTGAATTATTAGTGGATAATGAATACATCGAAAAAAATGCGGATGTAATTAAAGTTCCTCTCCTTGGCAAAATCACTGCAGGTAGTCCTATTTTAGCCATTGAACAACCAGATGAATTTTTTGACTTACCGCAAGCTCTAATTCCTAAAAATGGTAATTGTTTTGTTTTACATGTTAGTGGAACATCGATGATTAACAAAGGTATTTATGACAATGATTATGTTATTGTCAAAAGGCAAACAACCGCTAATAATGGGGATATAGTTGTAGCTATGACTGATGAAGATGAAGTAACTTTAAAAACTTTTTACAAAGAAAAAGATCATATTAGATTACAACCAGAAAATGATACAATGGAACCTTTAATCTTTGATAACATTACAATACTTGGAAAAGCGATTGGCCTTTATCGCAACATTTAAAAAAGTGAATCACCAAATTCACTTTTTATTTGACAAAAAATACGATATAGCTTAAGAAAATAATGAGTAATATTAGAACAATCCAACCATTTATTTTATCACGAGCCTTGCTTTTATTTTCAATACCTATAGCCATAGAAGCGAGATACCCCCCAATTAAACCCCCGATATGTGCGGCATTATCAACACCACTTACCATGAATCCTAATAAAAGATTTAGAACAATAACAGGAATTATTTGGGTTTTAATAGCTTCACTTAAATACAAGCGATAATGATATCCAAAATAAAGTAAAGCTCCCATTAAACCAAATATTGCTCCACTGGCTCCAACTGAAACAAATATTGCTCCACTGGCTCCAACTGAAACAATATTAGCTTCATTAAAAATTAAAGAAAGTAAACTACCTACTATTGCACTTATTAAATAAACAAATAAAAACTTAAATTTACCAATAAATGTTTCTACTTGCGTACCTATTATTACTAAAGAATACATATTAACAAGTAAATGGATTAAACTAACATGTAAAAATGCTGCACTTATAAGCCGCCATATTTCTCCACTTTGAACCAATAATAAATTATTTCCTCCAAAAATAACTAAAGAATTAATGTCAATATTAAAGAAATTATTACTATTAATTCCTAAAATAATATACATTACAATACAAATTAACATTATTAATTTAGTCATAATAATTTTTTTAGGTGAAAATACTTTTTCAAATAATTTATTATCTTTATAAGTTTTTTCATTTATATCATGAGTTACATTAATAATTAAATCAAGACCATCTTTAGTATCTATTAAATTATTTTCAATATCCGGAAACATTTCCTTCAAATTTTCATTTTTCTTAATATCATTAATAGAATTTATATTAATTGTTTCAATATGATTATAAAGCCCTGGTTCTATTTTTTTATCTAAATCTAAACATATATTTAAAGCATTCATTTTCCAAGATAAAGTCTTTTTCTTTATTTGTTTAATTATATGTTGTACTTTAAATAAATCAAATTTATATTGTTCTTCATTAATAATTGAATTACAATTAATTCTAATAACTCGATATGGTCCATCTAAATTTTCTAACCAAATTTCATCTTTTACACCTTGAACATTTATCGGAGAATAATTTTCTTTAGTTACAAAATAATGGACTAAGCTCATCATAATTTGTTCATTTTTCCTTATTATTATCGAAGGCATAAAATCACTCCTCGCATTTTATTTTACAATAAATCATATATTTAGTAAAGAGGTGATAATTTTGTTTTTCTATATACTTTACATAATTTCCTTAATTTGTCTACTTATTCCTATATTTAAAATTATAAACTATGGCATATTAAGAGAAAATACTATCTTCTTACTCCTTACTAATTATATTTTAAATATTACATCTGCCATTTTCTTTGGCTATTTTCAAAATTATTTATTTGCTACTTTATTTCTTATAGCTCTTTTAATATTTGCATGTCTTTTAATTAAAGAATTTAAAAACCTAATAGGTTTTTATGAACTTTTATCCATTCCCTATTTATTAGTAGTATCTTACTCCTGCGTCTTTAGTTTAATAACCCTACTCCAAAGTATTTAAGTAATCTTTAAATTCATCTGGTAAAGGACATCTAAATTCTAATTCTTTTTTAGTAATTGGATGAATAAACTTTAAATATTCCGAATGTAAAAACTGGCCAAAAGAAGTACTTATTTTTTTGTTATAAACAGGATCATTATGAATAGGATACCCAATATAAGCCATATGAACTCTTATTTGATGCGTTCTTCCGGTTTCTAAAACCAACCTAATTAAAGTATTATTTTTATATCTTTTTATTACTTCAAAATTAGTAATAGCTTTTTTACCACCAGATGCAACAGTCATTTTTTGATAATTTTCTTTACTTCTTTTAATCGGAGCATCAATAGTGCCTCGAGATACTTCAATTACTCCATCAACTAAAGCTATATATTCTCTATGAATATTATGTTTCTTAAATTCCTCTGCCAGTATCACGTGGGTTTTATTTTCTTTAGCAACAAGCATTAAACCCGATGTATCTTTATCAAGCCTATGAACTATGCCTGGTCTATCACTATCCCCAATATCACTTAAATTTTTAGTGTAATACATTAGTCCATTTACTAAAGTATTATCTTTATTGCCACTGCCGGGGTGAACTACCAAGCCACTAGGTTTATTAATAACCATTAAATACTCATCTTCATAAACAATATCTAAATCAAGCTTTTTAGCATCTACTTTAGTATCTTTGACAAATCCCTCTTTAATTTCTATTTTATCCCCTAAAACTGGTTTATAACTAGCCTTTACTTTTTTCCCATTTACTAAAATATACTCACTATCAATCATTTTAGTTATAGTCTCTCTACTTAAATCTGTAATACTTGCTAAATATTTATCTATTCTTTCATTTATATCCTCATTTACTATCATGTTCTTCTCCTTTAATTATTGCTATAATTACAAGTAAAAAACCAATAACTATAGCCATATCTGCTAAATTAAATACTGGAAAACTAAGCCCAAATATATAAATATGTAAATAATCAATTACATATCCATAAATTACCCGATCAATTAAATTACCAACTAATCCCCCATAAATAAGAGCAAAAGCCAAAGTATTTCTTTTTTTTTCAACAAAAACATTTTGATATTTTAATAAAAGAAAAAAAGCAACTATAGCAATAATTATTAAAAGAACCCCACTACCCTCAAACATACTCCAGGCCGCCCCAGTATTATATACTTTAGTTATATAAAAAATATCTGGGATAACCTGAATAGATTCATTAATACTTAAAATATTATCTATTACTATTTTAAGTACTTGATCTATAATAACAATAATTGTAGCTATAATTAAACTTTTTTTCTTCATGTCTTTACTATATCACATTTTTCATTTATTTACTAGTATAACATCAGTCCCAATCTTCACAATATCTTTAAAATTAAAATTTAATTCACTATTTTTTAAAACTTTTCGAAAAAACTTTTTCTCTTCAGCAATAAATCCTAAAATATGTCCTTCACTATTTATTTCTACATCCACAATTCTTCCTAAATTAACCCCACTTTTTATACTTATTATATCTTTATTTTGTAACTCACTTAAATACATATAACCACCATTAAATTATATGTTATTTAATTTGTTTTTTTAAATTAAGCAAAGCACTTTTTTCTAACCTTGATACTTGAGCTTGACTTATTCCGAGATTATCTGCTATTTCCATTTGGGTCTTACCCACAATAAATCGCTCTAATAAAATATCTTTTTCCCGCTTCTTTAATTTAAGCAAAGCTTTTCTTAGGGAAATTAACATATCTTTATCACTATTTTTTTCTTTAACATCAGCAATCTGATCAAATAAATATATAGTATCTCCCCCATCATTATAAATGGGTTCAAATATACTTGTAGGTTCCCTTAAAGCATCTAGAGCAAAAGCGATTTGGTATTCATCAATTCCTAATGCTTCACTAATTTTACTAGTTGGTGCCTCAACTCCATGATCTTTTACATAATCATCTTTAAATTTAATTATTTTATATGCTAAATCTTTAATACTTCTGCTCACCCGCATTTGGGTATTATCTCTAATATAACGCTTGATTTCTCCCACAATTAAAGGTACCGCATAGGTGGATAGCTTTAGTCCATAAGATAAATCAAAATTATCAATTGCTTTAATTAACCCAATAACACCCACTTGAAATAAATCATCCATATTAATATCACTACGATTAAAATTCTTTAAAATACTTAAAACCAATTTCAAATTACCATTGATAAGTTCTGTTTTAGCATCAATATCCCCATTTTTAAGTCTTACAAATAACTGGGTCATTTCTTCATTTGTTAGGACTTTAATTTCACTAGTATTAATTCCTGTAATATCTACTTTATATCTTGCCATAAAAATTCCTTTCAAACATATTTTGTTTGAAAGGATCCATTTTTATACAAATTATAAGTAATATTTTGCCAAGATTTCATTAGCTCTTTTAAATATTTCCGTTTTATATTTTCGATAATCATAAATATTAGGTATTTCGTATTCAAAAATATCTTCCATTAAGACATTAGTTTCTTCTAGATATTTAGATTGATAATATTCAAATGATAAAATTTGAGCAACGGCCTCAATTAAAGCTTCTTTTCTTAAGTTATTTTTACTTCGCATGTTAATATAAAGCTTTTTAAACCTTCTAAAATCATCTTCTGCTAGCAAGATTTCATGAGAACTTTTTTCTAAATTATTAAAACTATCTAATACTTCTTCACCATATGGTAACGTTTTAATTATTTTAGTAATATTTTTATCTTCAACTATAATAACTAAATCAATCATCCAATAACTAAATTCTGGTTTTATTAGATAACCATTTGCATTTTTTTGTAAATATTTTGAACTTATTTTTATGAATTCTTTGCCATTTGTGACTGTAATCATTATTGCCTCCCTTTTAATAATAGCATATTTTCTCGTATTTTCCCACATTTTTGTGGAAATAATATTATTAATGAGAAAATATCATTAGTGATAAATATGAAAATTGAAAGATTAAGAGATATTCGTGAAGATAATGAGTTAACTCAAGAAGATGTTGCTGGCATGCTTAATGTTAAACGTTCTACTTATACCGGCTGGGAAATAGGCAGAGATACAATTCCTTTAATAAGGCTAAATATCATCTGTAGAGAATTTAATGTCTCATTTGATTATATTATGGGATTAAGTAAAGAAGATAAGGGATATGAAGAAATAGACATTGATGCTAAAGTAATTGGTCGCAATTTAAAGAAAATGCGAAAAGAAAAACATTTAGTTCAAAGAGAAATATTTGATTATCTTAATACTACATCTTCTACCTGGTCGGCTTATGAAACTGGCAAAGTAATTATTAAAACTGATTTTTTATATACAGTTTGTAAGAAATATAAAAAGTCTGTTGATAAAATGTTAAGTAAGGATACTAACGCATAATTTGTTTTAGTTTCCTTACTACTTTTTTTTCTATCCTGGAAATATAACTTTGGGAAATTCCTAACATTTCTGCCACTTCTTTTTGTGTATATTCTAATGTATTATTAAGACCATATCTTAAAGTCATTATCTCTTTATCTCTAGCAGGCAAATTTTCAATCTCCCGACTTAATAATTCTTTATCAACCTTTTTTTCATATTCACATTCTACTAAATCAGCATCAGTCCCTAGTATATCTTCTAAATGAAGTTCATTACCTTCACTATCAAAGTTTAAGGCATCTTCCAGGGATACTTCACTTCTCTTACGCTTATTCTTTCGAAGAAACATGAGTATCTCATTACTAATACAGCGAGATGCATATGTAGCTAACTTTATATTTTTATCAATCTTATAAGTATTAATTCCCTTAATTAAACCAATTGATCCAATACTTACTAAATCTTCAATATCATAAGTTGTATTTTCATACTTTTTAGCTAAAAACACCACTAATCTTAAATTATGTTCTATAAGTTTATTACGAGCTTCCATATCCCCTTGTCTAGCTTTAATTAAATATTCTAGCTCTTTTTCCCTATCTAGTGGTGGTGGCAACTTATCAGTAGCTCCAACAAATAATATTTCATTATACTTATCCAATATTTTTTCAATTAATTTTCTAAACATATATCCTCCATTATCTTATAATTAAGCAAGCAATCCATACTAATTTTATTCATACCTTCAGGTATTATTCCAACTAAATAATTATTTAAAATACTATTATTTATTTTAATATATCTAATACTAAAACACTCAACTATTCCACTATATCCTACTACTTTATATGGCACATATATGGGACTTTTATTATTTATATATGGTACTAATAATCTTTTTGATAAAAGTATTACATATTTATGAGTTATAGGATCTCTAAGCTTATTTCCGGTATCTAAAAATCCATTACAATTTAAAATTTTACCATTCTTAAAACATATAGATACATTCATATTATACTTTATCCTGCTCTTATATCTTTTTTGTTCTTTAATATATAAATAAAGTATAATCGGAGCAATAATAAGAAGAACAATATAATTAATACTAAAGCCATCAAAATAAAATATTAATCCTTCATTTTTATAACTAAATTCTAAACTTAAGAAATATAGAAAACCTCCGAGAATTACACTTGTCATATATAAATATATAAAATTATCTGCCATATATTTAATGCTTTTATATCCAAATGTTATTAAAAGCATTAATATACTAACTAATACTTTAAATATAAATAAAACTATGTTATTAAGTGGTATAAAAAGTATTACTAAAGATATTGCTCCAAGGATAGCTCCAAAAAGTAACCTTCTAAACTTCATATGTCTTTTTAGTGTTATATCAACAGTCATTAGTAATAATAAATCATAACTAAAATTAAGTAAAAATACTAAATCTAAATATATTTTCATAATTATCACTTAATCATTATACATTATAAAAGCAACAAAATTTGTTGCTTTATGTCGAAGATATTAAATTTTTTTATTTTTTTAAACCACCAAACGAATTGGGTCAGAAGATGTCCCAGATCCACTAGAATATTGAACATTGGAGTTGAGGTAAAAGACTGGTCTAATGGAACGCGTACTACTCACTCCAAAACGGCTAGGGCCACGCGATGAATACACACCAAATGCATAAGTAGAGCTGTCAAAATTTCGTGAAATTGTCCATTCGTCTGAATTTAGATACAACCAATTATTATTAACTGTATCATCATAATTATATAATGCTGTTGTCCAATAATTATTACTTATTGCATATCCAAAATCAGATACATACATTAATCCTATTTTCATACTTTCTACATAACCTGTTTGACTTGCTCCTGCTTCTACATCGTAATATTGTTTTGCTGTATATGAATCATCTCGAGCCATTCCTCCTACTTTATAATTGTGAGTTGTTATCTTACTACTCCATATATTTTCTATACTATTTAAATATGTACTATTTAATGTTGTATATATATCTGGTTTAGTTGTTGCATTCCATGTGTTGCCTTGATCATAATCTGAATGCCATGCATAATTTCCTATACTTGTATTTTTTATTAATTTTATTTGATTTCCAAATACCCCAATTATCCGATATAAACTATCACTTGGACATGTACTCGCTGTTGATCCAAAGCAGACATAATTATTCGGATTGACTCCCGAGTATCTGTAAGAGTTATCTCGAGCACTATTTGCTAGTGAACTTGTGTGGTAATATATTCCGTTATTACCTTGAACTCCACCATATTGGTTTATTACCCAATCGGCTAGAAGTAATGTATCATCAGTTGTTTCACTCAAAGTATAAACTTCCGATTTATATCCTAAACTATCTTCTACATACACACTAAAATTATATTCTGTTCCCATATCTAACCCACTAAATGTATATTTATTGCTATTACTTGTTTCATAACTATTTCCATTATCTTTTGAATAATAATATGTTGTTACTTGATTATTTCCATTTGTTACATTTACTGTTAATGTTATAGAATCTGTTGTTATATTACTTGTTGTTACACTATTTATTACTGGTATTATATATGCATCAAAATATACATAACAGGCATCTGAACTATTACTTAATAAATTAACTGTATTTGTTTCACTATTCCATGATAATTCTCCACCATTTTCACAACCACTTAATGTATCATTAAATATATAACCATCCTCCGGCCATAAAGAAGATTTTGACTCAGAATATTCTCCAGTCCCCGGTCCTGTTTCATACATCATAGATATACCATTAAAACCCGATATCTGTTCTTTTACTTCATCTCTATTGTTTTTATATACTTGAGTATTATTATCTTTGTTAAACCAAAGATATAAACCTACACCAAATATTACTATAAATACACTACATACTCCAATTAATATTTTCTGTTTATTAATTCCCATTAAAATCATCCTTATCTTGTGTTAATTATAGCATTATAAAAACATATAATGTCTCACTGAATAACTGAAGTTCTCACAACGAATAAATGAGACAATTACATAAAATAAGGTGGTGCTTTAATTAATGAATCTAAAAGATGAAAACTACATTTATTATCTAGTTGGACAAAATATTAAGAAACAAAGAAAATTAAAGAACCTATCAGTTACTAAATTTGCTATGTTATGTAATTATAGTGAAGGCTTTATAATGAATATTGAAAGTCCTAAATATTATCAAACATTTAGTTTAGGTACTTTATGGACTTTTGCTAAAGTTTTAAATATAGATATTAGAGAATTATTTGCTCCATTAGAAGAAGATGATAAAAAGCAGATGTAATTTTACATCTGCTTTACATATTCTATTACTTTGTTCTTAATGAATCAAATTTCATTTTAGGTTATTCTCTTGATCCTATTAAATCTATAGACTTTACTTCATATGCATTAGCAAATTCTATTAATTTAGTAGAATCAGGTACAATTAATCCTTTTTCATATTATGATAAAGTAGTTGCAGACATATTTAATAATTTACCAGCTTGGGCCAAAGATAAATTTTTAAATAATCTTGCTCTTTTTAAATTATTACCAATTACATTCATAATATTTTTCCCTTCTTAGTTTAAACTTTGATATTTCTTTAACATATCTATTCTTAATTTAAAACCTTCAACTGTTTTATTTTTTCTTATATCACTTAACTTTATAATATCACTATATTTATCTAATATATTATTTAATTCATCCACTAAATCATCTAATAAAGATAAATCATATTTAGATATATTTATATATTTTAATATATCATTTAATGTTCTTCTTGAATAAAAGAACTTATATCTATCATTATAAAAATCAACAAATGGTTCTATTACATCAGATTGCATACTATTGCCGGTATCAAATATTGGAGTAACTCTTTCCCATTTAAGTGTTTTAACATTTCTAATAATTCCATAATTCTTCATATGTCTATCTGTATTCATGAGTAAATAATCTACTAAATACATATCAGATAATTTGTCTTTAGCATCCATAATTCCATGCTTATTAAGTATATTTATATAGTGATTATAATAGCTTGTATTATTATCTTTATGTTCACTTCCTAATACATCAAACGCTGTAATAATTTCTTCATCTTTATTTAAGAAATTATTACATTTACATACTAATTCATCATCTATAATATCTAATGTATAATCACAATTACTTATATTTAATCTATTGCATATTAGTGATGCCATATACTCACTAATTGGTTCAAAATGAGCTTCTGAATATGCACCTTTAACAAGTACTCTATTATTATTCTTATCTATCATCCAAGCTTTTTTTACCATGCCATCAGTTGTATTATTTGGAGACATTTTATCAATATTAGAAACTTCATTAGAATATTTCAATGAAGCCATTAAATATTTTTTATATTTAAAATCATTATCAAAGAAGTTAATATCTTTCCAGAGTATTTTATCTTCTTTTCTTTTTATCCAATATTGATCAGATAAAGATAAACCATAAGCTTTATCTAGCAATTCTTTTGGAGAAAATATATTTAAATTTCTTAATAAATTATCAATATTATCACGCCATAAAGGAATGCTTCTTTCACTAAACCAAGAGTTTATTGCTTTTAAATTACTTATGCTCTTAGAATAATATGCCGTATGAATTTTTAATGGTGCATAGTCGATATTATAATATTCATAAATTTTAGAAAATGAATTATCACTTTCTAATTCTCCTGATAATACTTTAGTATTTTGATTCATTAAAATTACTTTCATTTTTTCTCCTTTTCATTAATTATATCAATTTATAACTTCTAGCCAGTTATCTATCCGTGAACTAATTATAACAAAAAATTCTATATCATTCAATATTTTTTATAATGTTATAGAATTTGGTCGACACTGTCGACCAAATTATTATCCCAATACCAACGAAAATAACTAGTTTAATTACATTAAACAATCTCATACTCTCTTGCAAGTATCCTAGAATCACTACAATACTCCATTATAAACTTATTATCTTTCTTACAAATGATAATACCTATAGTTTTATCTTGAGTAGGTTTTCTTAAAGTTTTATCAATATAATTCATATATACTTCTATTTGACCTATATGTTCTTTTTTTAGTTCAGTTACTTTAAGTTCTACTACCACAAAGCAATTGAATTCATAATTATACAATAATAAATCTATATAGTTATAATTATTACCAACTTTAATTTTGTACTCATTTTCAATAAATGTAAATCCATTACCTAACTCTTTTAAAAAATTAGAAATATCTTCAAGAATAACTTTTTGTAATACCTTTTCAGAAATTATTTCTTTTTCGGTATTATTTTTTATAAAAATAGGATTTTTAATAAAATCAACCACTGATGTTTCATGTGAAGAAATAAGTTTTGCTTTGGTTTTATCATCTAATCTTTCATACTCTTTATTTTTAATTCGTTCACGGAGTTCTCTGACTGATAGATTTTGTTGTTCTGTTATCATTATGTAATAGTTGATTTCTTTGGTATTGTTAAGTTTTAATAATTCATCGTAATGGCTCCAAGTCAATTTTGCCGACAGTGTCGGCAATTTTTCTACAACCATAAAATTATAAAATTTTAACATCTTATATAAAACTCTTATACTATATTTAGTGTTAAGTTCATTAGTTAATCTCTTAGAATATTCATTTATAATTCCTTTACCATAATGCTTACCTGCTTCACTAAGTAATTTACCAACATTATAATATGTTGATAAATCACTTCTATTCTTACTATAATCTTTTACTTTTTTAGTTATTTCATTATTTATTAATTCGTTTTTTATTTCATTGTAATAATTCATATAATCCTCCTTATATTTCTTGATATTCTCTAGCAAGAATTCTCTCATCACTACAATATTCCATAATAAATTTATTATCTTTCTTACATATAATAATGCCTATTGTTTTATCTTGATTTATTTCCCTTAAGTTTTTATCTATGTAATTCATATATACTTCAATTTGTCCAATATGTTCTTTTTTAAGTTCAGTTACTTTTAATTCTACAACTACATAACAATTAAATTTAATATTATATAAAAGCAAATCTATATAATTATACCTATTACCTATTTTTATTTTATATTCATTAGCAATATAACAAAATGAATTACCTAATTCTTTTAAAAAATTATCTAAATCTTCAATAATAACTTTTTGTAATACTTTTTCAGAAATTATTTCTTTATTAGTAATATTTTTTATAGCAATTGGATTTTTAATGAAATCAACTACAGTAGTTTCTTTTTGAGTTATTAATTTCTCTTTAGTTTGATTATCTAATCTTTCATATTCTTTATTTTTTATTTTTTCTCTTAATTGTCTAACTGATAAATTTTGTTCAATGCAAATCTTTATATAATAATTAATTTTGTTGATATCATCAAACCAAATTATTGCACAGTAATGAGTAAAGGTCAAAAGGTCGGTCATTGACTGACTTTTTGAAAAAACACTATAAAATCGTCTTATATATTTAAGTTGGGTAACAGAATAACCTTTGCCCAATTCTTTAGTGAGCCTCTTAGAATATTCATTTATAATACCTTCACCGTATTGTTTACCAGCTTCATTTAGTAATTTACCGACATTATAATATGTTGATAAATCGCTTCTATTTTTGCTATAATCTTTTACTTTCTTGGTTATTTCATTATTTATTAATTCATTTTTTATTTCATTATAATAATTCATAATTCCTCCATTTAATTCAAAGCATAGGTAGTAACTAAAATATCATTATTTGTAGTATATTTTACAATGTATTTATCTTTTTCTTTAACAATTAATAATCCAATTGTTTTGTTATGATTAATATCTTTTATGTTACCTTCTACATAATTTACATAAAAATTTAGTTGTCCTATATCTGTATGTTTTATTTTTCTAGTTTTAACTTCTACAACTACATATGCATTAAGTTTAACATTAAAGAATAACAAATCTATTTTATAAGTCTTATTATCTATATGTATTTTATATTCATGACCTATAAGAGCAAAACCAGTACCTAGTTCTAAGAATTTATCTTCCAGTAAAGAGATGATATATTTATGAATAGCTTGTTCATCAATTCTATCTAGACTTTTATCTGTCTTTAATATTATTGGATCTTTTATCATATCTTTAATTGATAATGAAGTATTATTAGTATCATTAATAACTTCAATATGTTCTTTATCGGCATAGGATAATCTATCAAATGCTTTGTTTTTTATTTCTTTTTCTAATTCTCTAGAAGATAAATTATTTAGTATTACTAGATTAATGTAGTAGTTTCTTTCGTTTTCGTTTTTTATGGTTAATAGAGTTCTGTAATGTGTCCATGTCAATTGTGGACGCACTGCGTCCACAATTGGAAATGTTATATAAAATTTCCTCATTTTATTAAGATTACTTTTACCATAATTTTTACCATATTTCTCACTTAATTTCTCCCCCCATTCCTTAATTAAATTATTTCCGTACTTTGCTCTTTTTTCTCCACCCTGGGCTTCAACTATAAGCTTACCTATATTCCAATAAGTAAGTAATGTATTAGTGTTATCTTTTAGAACAGTCGCTCTTTTTCTAGCTTCATTTTCAACAATTAATTCTTCAATGTTTTTAAAATAATTCATAATTCCTCTATTTAATTCAAAGCATAAGTAGTAACAAGTATATCATCACTTGTAGTATACTTAACAATGTATTTATCTTTTTCTTTAACTATTAATAAACCTATTGTATTATTGTGATTAATATCTTTTATATTATCTTCTACATAATTAACATAAAAATTTAATTGTCCTATATCAGTATGTTTTATTTTTCTAGTTTTAACTTCAACTACTACAAAAGCATTTAATTTATAATTAAAGAATAACAAATCTATTTTATAAGTCTTATTATCTATATGTATTTTATATTCATGACCTATAAGCGCAAAACCTGTACCTAATTCTAGAAATTTATCTTCAAGTAAAGATATGATGTACTTATGAATTGCTCGTTCATCAATCTTATCCATATTTTTATCTGTTTTTAAAATTATTGGATCTTTTATCATATCTTTAATTGATAATGAAGTATTATTAGTATCACTAATAATCTCAATATGTTCTTTATCGGCATATGATAATCTATCAAAAGCTTTATTTTTTATTTCTCTTTTTAACTCTCTTACAGATAGATTATTTAATATAACTAGATTAATATAATAATTTCTTTCATTCTCATTTTTTATTGGTAAAATTGCTCTATATTGTGACCAAGTCAATTGTGGACACAGTGTGTCCACAATTGGAAATGTTATGTAAAATTTTCTCATTTTATTAAGATTGCTTTTACCATAATTTTTACCATATTTTTGGCTTAATTTCTTTCCCCATTCACTAATTAAGTTATCTCCATACTTTGCTCTTTTCTCACCACCTTGAGCTTCAACAATAAGCTTACCTATATTCCAATAAGTAAGTAAAGTATTAGAGTTATCTTTTAAAGCTATTGCTTTCTTCCTAGCTTCATTTTCAACAATTAATTCTTCAATGTTTTTAAAATAATTCATTATTTCACCATCCTTTTTTGTTGTGGTTTATCTATGCTAACATAAACATTTATATAATGCAAATCATCAATTTTTAAAATTGAAGCCGTTTTTTTGCAAAAAAATGACAAAATTTTTAAAAAAATCAGCAAAAAGAGCTTAAATTTTAAAAATTAGTAAAATTTCATTTTTTTGCAAAAGATTTTATGTTATGATTAAAATAGCTTAGAAAGGAGTATATATGGCACTTAAAAGAGGAATTGTAAAACTAGATGAGTATACTAATGATTGGGAAAAAGAATATTTAAAAGAAGAAAAACTATTAAAATCTCTATTAAAGGACAAAATAATAGAAATACACCATATAGGTAGTACTTCTATTCCAGGATTAAAAGCTAAGCCAATAATAGATATATTAATAGTTTTAAAAGATTTTGATTGTATTGATGATATTACAAATATATTAGAGCATTATGGTTATGAAAATAGAGGAAAACAAGGTATTGATGATAGATTCTTTTTTGCTAAAGGACCAGATGATGCCAGAACTCATTATATTCACTTTACTTTACCAAATAGTGATACTTATTATAATCAAATATATTTTAAAAAATATTTAATAGAACATCCCGAATATATCCAAAAATATTGTGATTTAAAAGAAAAATTAGCAAAACAATATGCAAATGACAGACCTAAATATACTAAAGAAAAAGATGAATTTATAAAAAGTGTTATTGCTAAAGCCAATCAAGAATATGATACATAAACCAAAAAAGTTGCGACACTGTCGCAACTTTTTATAAACAAATTTTAGTAATTATCGCTTCTTAAGAATGGTGGAATTTCGTATTCATCATCCACTTCTTGTGGTTTTGGTCTTCTCTTTGGAATATCATCTGAGAATAATGCTTCTTCACCAGTTTGTTCATCAAAACCTGTAGCAATAACTGTAACAATAACTTCATCAGTTAAGTTTTCGTTCTTTATTGCCCCAAATATGATGTTAATATCAGAGTTTGCTGCTTCTCTAACAGTTTCAACAGCATCTTCTATTTCAAACAATGTAAGGTTTTTACCACCAGTTACATTTACAATTGCATTTGTTGCTCCTTCAATTGTTGCTTCAAGTAAGCTATTTGCAACTGCTTGACGAGCAGCTTCAATTGCTCTATTTTCACCAGCATTGCAACCAATACCAATGATTGCTGTACCACTTTTTTCCATAACAGTCTTAACATCTGCAAAGTCTAGGTTAATAACTCCCGTAACAGCAATAAGGTCAGATATTGATTGTACCCCACGGTGAAGTACATTATCAACTTCTTTAAACGCATCATCAAAGCTAGTAGTTTTATCAATGATATCTCTAAGTTTATCATTAGGAATAATGATTAATGAGTCAACATGACCTCTTAATTCTTCAAGTCCCACTAAAGCGTTTTCCATTCTTCTTTTACCTTCAAATCTAAATGGTTTAGTAACAATACCTACAGTTAAAGCTCCAAGTTCTTGAGCAATTTCAGCAATTATTGGAGCAGCACCAGTACCAGTACCACCACCAAGGCCACAAGCAACAAATACCATGTCAGCTCCTTGAAGTGCATCTTCAAGTTCATTTTTACTTTCTAAAGCAGCAGCTCTACCAACCTCAGGATTAGCTCCCGCTCCTCTTCCTCCAGTAATATTTTTACCAATTTGAATTTTATTTTGGCATAGTGAACTATTAAGAACTTGTAAATCGGTATTTACTACATAAAATTCAACGCTTTTTACTCCTTCTTCAATCATGCGGTTTACGGCGTTACATCCACCGCCACCAACACCTACTACTTTGATTTTAGCTATTTGATCCATCTGTAATCCATTCATAAATTAAACTCCTTCTAATTATCAAAAAAGTAACCAAATAATTTTCCTAATATAGAATTATCATTTATATTTACTTTTTTATGTATTCCACTCAAATTTTCTTGTTCTTCGATACTAAATATTGAAAAATCTCTATTTCTTAATCTTAATCTACTATCATAGTATTTGATTAAGCCTACACTAGTTGCATATTTATTGCATCTTGCCCCAATTTCAAGAACATTACCTACAGTAGCATCTTTAAAAATATAACCCACTATATCTTTAAATTCTGTAGTTTCTGTAACTCCCCCTGTAATAATTATATAACTAATTTGCTTTTTTGTTAAGAGATTTATTTGTTTTTTTGCTAAATTTAATATTTCTTCTAATCTACTCATAACAATTTCACTAGCACTATACTGATTTATTTTAATTTTATCGCCATTTTTATCTTCAACTATCACTGATTCACTAGCTTGAGCCATATTTTTATCAGCTAAAGCAATATTTTCTTTAATATAAAGTGAATCTTTTCTATTTATCTTATAAACATAACCAAGATCATAATCAATATTATCTCCACCGATATCAATAATCTCACTTGCAGTAATAATACCTTTATTAAATATCGAAACGGTTGTTTTACTAGCTCCAATATTAATTACTGCTCCAACTTCGCTACTATTTTTATTATCTTTAAATTCATAGTAATCACCCAATGCTCCAATTGTAACATCTACAACACTAACACCAATTTTCTCTAAACACCTAATTATTGGAGTAACATTTTTCTTGGGGACTGTTACAACTACCGCTTTAACCTTTAATTTTTCGGCTTTCATGCCAACTGGTAAGTCAGTTACTACTGTATCATTTACCAAAAATTTGGTAGGAAGTATCGTTACTAATTCTTGATTATCCAAAACCTTGTTATAAACGGCAGCTTGCAAGCTTCTAATTAAATCATTGCTAGTTATAACTTTTTCAGGATTAGTAACTGAAGTATAACCTTCACTTAAAAAGCAATCAATTCCATTAGAGGGCACACTAACAATTACTTTTTTTATTGGTAACCCTATTTGTTCTTCACCTTTTTTAAATACATCTTCTAAAGCTTCAATTGCACTTTCAGGGTTAACTATAAAACCTTTTTTTATGCCTCTTGCTGGAGTATCAACACACGCCAAAATATTTAGTTTGTTTTTAACTATTTCTCCAACTACAAGTTTTATTGTATGACTACCAATATCTAAACTAGCAATTATCTTGCGCATAACCCACTCCTATATTTACTATCTAATTATAACTAAAAACTTCAATTATTACAAGTATTTACTTCATAATTATGTATCTATCAACTAAATCAAATATTGCAACAACTACTAAAAATGCTCCCGCAAGTTTAGTAATAGCTACTGCACTACCAAATGGATTAATAACAAGTAAAAGCCCCAAAACTATGGTTAAAAGTCCCATAACTAAAGCTCCACCCCATCTAGTTGTAATCTTTTTTAAATTAAAACTAAACACTGTTTTTAAAATTCCATTAATTACCAAATATAAACCTAAGCAAATAGTAACTAAACTTATAACTGATGAAGGATTAATAATAACAATAATACCTAAGGCACTATACAAAATACCGGATACTAAACTTGAAGTAAATTTATATTCTTTAATTCTAATATATTTAATTATTCCAATAATACCAAATATTAAAAGACAACCTCCAACAACAAAGCCAATAATATTATTTAAAGTACCAGGAAGAAGTAATAACACTAAACCAATTAAAGCTAGAATTAAAGTTTTACTTATATCATCATTATTACTAATTTTTACTTCTGCTTGCACATCTATTGTTTTTTCTTCTAAAGTTGCTTCAACTTTTTCTTTTTTCTTTTTCATTTTTTACCTCCATCATAATTATATTATAAGTTGATAAATTTTGCAATTTTGACAAAACATATTTTTATGTAATATAATATTAATGTAAAAACAAAATAATAAATGGAGGTAATATTATTTGTTTAGCGCCAGGCCTTTGGGTGACGAGGTTAACTATTATCGAAATATTCGGCGGATGTAGTTACGGTTAGTATAGTCGTTAGATATATTAAAAAAAACAAAATCAAAATTGTAACAAAAAATATATCATATACATGTTTTTTGTATGGAGGAAATTTTATGTGTGGAATTGTTGGGTATATCGGAAATTCTAAAGCGATACCCATAGTTTATAGTGGCCTTGAGTCCCTAGAATATCGCGGATATGATTCTGCGGGCATAGCCTACTTTCTAAATGACGACATAAAAGTTGTTAAAGAAAAAGGCAAATTAATTAATTTAAAAGAAAAATTAGATTTTGCTGCTGATACGAATGTAGCTATTGGCCATACTCGTTGGGCAACCCATGGTGAAGCGAGCATTACTAATGCTCATCCCCACTCTGTTGGTAAGTTTACGGTTGTCCATAATGGTATAATTGAAAACTACTCTACTTTAAAAGAAGAGTTAAAAATGCGGGGATATACTTTTAAAAGTGAAACTGATACTGAAGTAATACCAGCCCTACTTGATTATTATTACAAAAATGAACAAGATATAATCAAAACAATTAACAAAGTATCTAAAATTTTGAAAGGATCTTTTGCTTTAGGCATAATTTGTAGTGACGATTCTGATGCTTTATATGCTCTTAAAAATTCATCACCTTTAATTATTGCTAAAAGCAAATCTGGTAACTTTTTAGCATCAGATGTACCAGCAATACTTAAATACACCAATAAATACATGTTATTAGATGATACTGATATGGCTAAAATTACTAAAGATAACATAACCATTTATGATGCCAATTTAAATATAGTAAATAAAGAAACTCTAACCTTTACTGGTTCTAAAAAAACGGCCGAAAAAAATGGTCATGAACACTTTATGTTAAAAGAAATAAATGAACAAGATAAAGTGTTTAAAGATACAATTGGCAGTTATTTTGATGGCACCATAGATTCTCTAAAAAAGAATTTTGGTTTCTTAAAAAACTTCAAAAAAATTGATATTGTTGCTTGTGGTTCAGCTTATCACACGGGAGTTATCGCCAAACACTTAATTGAAGATTATACAAATATCCCAGTATATACTGAAGTTGCTAGTGAATATCGTTATCAAAAAAATTTCTATGATAAAGATACTTTAGTAATACTAGTATCGCAATCTGGGGAAACTGCCGATACTCTTGCGGCCTTAAGAAAAGCTAAAAGTGATGGCATTAAGACTCTAGCAATAGTAAATGTCCTAGGAAGTAGTGTTGCCAGAGAATCAGACTATTGCATCTATACTAAAGCAGGCATCGAAGTTTCTGTTGCAACAACCAAAGCTTATTTATCGCAGCTAGCAATATTTAGCTTAATAACTATGTATTTAGGATATATTAATAAAACTATTAACAAAAATGAATTAGTTAGTATTTTTAAAGATATCCAAAAAATGCCTAAATTAATTAAAGAAGAAATAAATAATTATCAAGAATATTATAATATTGCTGATAAAATATATAAAAATAAACAAATTTTCTTTATTGGCAGAGGCCTAGATTATGCAAACTCCCTTGAAGGCTCATTAAAACTAAAAGAAATATCTTATATTAATAGTGTTGCCTACCAAGCAGGAGAACTTAAACATGGTACAATTTCTTTAATTGAAGCTAGTACTCCAGTTATTGCAATAGCTACTAATAAAAATTTAGTTGATAAAACTATAAGTAATATTAAAGAGATAAAGGCTCGTGGGGCTTATGTTATTTATGAAAGTTTTATAGCACCAGTTGATAAATTCTATGATGAATTTATTAAAATACCAGAAGTACACCCAATACTTGAAAGTATTTTAACAATTATACCACTGCAACTACTAGCTTATAAAGTTGCTAAAAATAATAACTGTGATATTGATAAACCAAGAAATTTAGCAAAATCAGTTACAGTTGAATAAATTACGGAAAATGTTTGACATTAAACATATATTTATTATATAATATATTCGCAAGTTTATTTAGGCAGTGTTGTACTAAATTATAATGTGTTTAAACCGTTTGGAATAAAGTATCTAGGACTGCCCTAGAAAAATTAATTTAAACTCCCTATAATATTGGTACAATCCATAAATACTTTTGCAAAAAATATATTAGAAAGGAGTAGTTATGGCAAGATATACTGGACCAGCTAATAAAAAGTCAAGAAGATTAGGTTTTTCAACACTTGAAAATGGTAAAGATTTAGCTAGAAGACCTTATGCACCAGGACAACATGGTAAAGACCATCGTCGTAAATTAAGTGAATATGGTATTCAAATGCAAGAAAAACAAAAAGTAAGAATCCTTTATGGCTTAAACGAAAAACAATTTAGAAAGACTTTTGATAAAGCTTCTAAAATGAAAGGTAAAGCTGGGGAAAATTTATTAATCTTACTTGAATCAAGACTTGATAATATGGTTTATCGCCTAGGAATGGCAAGAACAAGAAGAAGTGCTAGACAAATTGTTAATCATGGTCATATTTTAGTAAATGGTAAAAAAGTAGATATCCCTTCATATACTACCAAAGTTGGAGATATCATTTCTGTTAGGGAAAACTCTTTAAACCATCCTGCTATAATTGATGCAATTGAACAAAACGCTACAGTTCCTGCTTACTTAGAAATGGATAAGAAAAAATTATCAGGTAAGTATGTAAGAATTCCTGAAAGAAGCGAACTTAATTCAGAAATCAATGAACAATTAATCGTTGAATTTTACAACAGATAAAAACCAAGAATTAACCTTCTTGGTTTTCTTTTGGCAAAAACACATTAACTGCAACATTATCATTATTGATATATTTCATAACACCCTCTAAAGTTTCTTTATCTAAATTACTAACTCGCGCCTTTAAATCAGTTATTATTTTACCATTATTGATTATATCATTTTGAATCTTCATATTAACATTTTCAATATCTTCATAATCTAAAATCATTGTAGCAATAGTAGCATTTTTCTTTCTTGTTAAATCTTTTTCATTAACATTTAAATCATCTAATTTTTCTTTTATTTTATTGATAACTTCTTTGGGATAATTAGTATTAGCATTAATAGTAACTACAATATATTCATCATATTTATCAACATAATAACTTGTACTAGTAATTAAGCCTTTACTAATTAATTCTTCACGAAAATCACTAGTTGCTCCAAAATTGATATTCATAATTAAATTAATTGCCATTTTTAAATCAACTAAATCAATATCTTTAAATTTATTAATAGGAATCTTTAAACTATATTTAATCTGTGGATCGTTTATCCCTACTCTTATTTCTTGATATTCACTTGTTACTTTTTTAGGTTCTGATTCTGTTATAATGGTAGGTTCACTATATTTTTTAAATGTTTTTTTATCCATATTATCATCAATAATTCTAACCATTTCATAAGGATTAATATTACCTGTAATAGTTAAAAACATATTTTTAGGATGATAAAAATTATTATAAACATTTAATATATCATTAATGTTTATTTCTTTTATATCTTCTTTAGTACCAGTAATTACCTCTCTAAAATTACTTTTTTGTAAAATACTTTTTAAGTTATCAAAAAATATTACAGAATAAGGATCATCTTCAGTCATATTAGCTTCTTCAATTATTATACCTTTTTCTTTAGTAATCATTTTTTTAGTGAAATATGGATTATACACATAATCAAGTAATAAATTTAGAACTTTATCTAGATTTTTTGTAGCATAAACAATATAACTGGTATATTCAAATGTTGTAAAAGCATTAGAATCTGCCCCTAATTTATAAAATTCATCATGAGCAACAGTACTAGCGTCCATATTAAATTTAATATGTTCTAAAAAATGGGCTACACCATTGGGTACTTCAAAAATCTTTTTACCAACTTTAAATTTAGTATGAATTGAACCATATTTAACTGATAAAGACATAAATGTTGATGTAACTCTCTCATTTACCCACATATATACTTTTAAACCACTTTTAGTTGTATGTTCATAAATACGCTCATTTAAACCCTCTAAAATTATTTCTTTCATTCGATATTTTCCTTTCCTTTAAGCACATATATGGTATTTAATTTTAACTTTTTAGAAACATTTACCACATCTTCTTTAGTTAATTTGGCTAAACTTTTCTTTCTCTCATCTATTAGTGGCAAATTATCAAATTCATGAAAAACATAATTATTAAGTAAAGATGAATTATTATCACTTGTTAAATCTAAAGCTAAACTAATACTTTTTTTAGCGTCTTCTAAATCACTATCTAAAAAATCCCCAGTTTGCATTTCTTTTAAACATTTCTTAACCATAGATACCGCTCTTTTAACATTAGCAGTATCAAGTGATATATGAATAACTAGTAATTCATCATATTTTAAATAAAGAGTGCTTATGTTATAACATAAACTATTTTCTTCTCTTATTCTTTTATATAATTTGCTAGTTAACCCACCACTACCAAAAATATAATTAAATACTTGCATTGTTACATGTCTCTCTACCTCTGGCAGCTCTCCAATATTATAAATCATTACTAAATTCGCTTGTAAATTTTCACTTACATCTTCTTTAGTAGTTACCTTTTTCTTAAATTTATTATCTACTCTTAAAACTAATTTATTTGTATTTATATAGCGATGTTTAAAATATTTTTGAATTAATGAAACTATATTATCACTATCAACATTACCAATAATAAATATATCACAAGTATTATCTTTAAATAATTTTTTATAATATTTATATAAACTCCCCGGAGTGATACCCTCTAACTCTTCTACTGACCCCATTAAAGGATAAGCAGTAACACTCATCGCGTCCATTGCTTCAATAGCTTTTCGCATGCTTGATTTAAAAGGATTTTCATCAATACTTTTTATTTCTCTTTTTAATCTTTCTTTAACAAAATTAAATTCTTTTAAATCAAATTCTTCATTAGTTGCATTAGGGTTCATAAGCATTTCAAAAATAAATTTGATAACATTTTCTAGGTAATCTTCTTCATCAATAAATTTAGGATCAATAAAATCCGCCATGAAATTGGAGCTTAACACATTACCGGTTTTAACAGTAGTACCATAAACTACTAATTTGTATAATTCTTCTAATTTTGTAATTACATCTTTTCTTTTTGGATAATTCTTACTTGATTCCATTAACATATCTACTAAAAAAGCATAATTAACTAATTCTTCTTTAACAATATTTTTACGAAATATTATTTCCATATGTACTGTTTTAAATCTATCAGTTTTAATTGTATGAATATTATAAGAATTACATTTATAAGTTTTATAAACCATTAAATCACCTACTCAAATTTAGTATGTGCCAAATTTAAATAATTATTATACTCTCTTAAAGTGTAATCATCTGTCATGCCGGCGATATAATCAATTACAATTCGGGCATTACTATTACTATTTTTATATTCATCACTCATATTTGCTAGAAAAGATTTAATTATATTAGAATCAACATTATTATTTTCTAAATCTTTCATATATTTATTAAATAAAGTATTTAACATTAATTTTAATTTATCTTTTTCTTCCTCAGTATAAGCTTTATAATAAATATTTTCATAATTAAATTTCTTTAATTCTACAATAGATTTAAATACATCATCACTTAACTTAATATAATCTTTACCTATACTATTATTTATTATATCCATTACTATTGTATTTACTATTTCTCTATTACTTGTACCTAAATTTTCTTTAATACTTAAAGGAATATCTGAAAAATCAATTAATCCCATTCTTTTAGCATCTTCAATATCTCTGCCTAAATAAGCAATTAAATCACTAATTCTTACAACAGCCCCTTCAAGGGTCATAGGTCGAAGTTTCTTTATAGCACTTCTGTCTTTATAACAAGATTCATATTCCTTCAAAAATTCTTCTTTACTCTTTTTCTTTACTTCGTACATTTGGCTTGCAAATTCCCCATTATGACACATTATCGCATCAAGAGTTTGGAGTGTTATATTAAGTCCCTTACCATAGTTTTCAATATACATAAGAAGTCTCACACTATGGACATTATGATTAAAATATCCCTCATTATTTTCTAGACTTATTTCGTTTAGTATTGCCTCACCTACATGACCAAAAGGAGTGTGCCCTAGGTCATGTCCTAAAGAGGCCGCTTCAATCAAGTCTTCATTTAAACCTAGAGCTCTTCCGATAGTTCTAGCAATTTTTGCTACATACTGAATATGAATCATTCTTTTAGTTAAATGATCATTTTCCTTGAATGAAAATACTTGCGTTTTATCAGAATATCTCACAAAAGCAAGAGTATAAATAATTCTGTCTATATCTCTAAAAAAAGGTGTACGAAAATCATCTTTGTTTTCATGTAAATATATAGCATCACTATCTGGGCATGCATATTTACTTAATATTTTATTATGATTTAGCATATTTTCTAAATAATTCATATATACCTCCCTAAATATTATACCATAAACTAACGATTCAAAAAATTACAATGTTTACATAATTCTTCACATCGTTTGTTATTCTTGAAGCTATTTAACATTTTTTGATATCTTTCACTATTTATTATATCTTCTATTGTACTTTCAAAAATACTACCTAGATTAATAATACCATTACTATCTAGGCAACAAGGTACAATTGTTCCATCCACTAATATAGCAATGTGATCTTTAAGAGCATAACAAGTACCTATTTCATTATAATAACTATTGTTTTGGTCCGGCCACAGAAATTCACTATCAAAGTCTATAAAAGTATTTTTAGCTAACTTGGTGTGTCCATTAATAGTTGTATTATAATAATCTTCAAGTATTTTTATTATATCTTCCCTATAAGGATTATTTGCCCAAATTCTATAATTAATGTAAGTATACTCTTTTAAAATATTAGTTGCTTTTAATATATCATTTAAGTATTCATTTAATGTTTTATTATATTTGGAATCAAAACTATGTAATGAAATATTTAATTGGCGAATATTTTTATTACTTTTTATTTTATCAATTAAATAACCATTGGTAGTAATATTAACAAAATAATATTGACTCGCAAGATTAATAAATTCATTAATAAATGGATGCATTAGTGGTTCTCCCATTACATGAAAATATAAATATTTTGTATATGGCTTTAATTTTTCTAAAATAATTTTAAAATTATCTTTGCTCATAAAAATGGATTCTCTTTGGTTATGAATACAAAAAGAACAATTTAAATTACAAATATTAGTGATTTCAACATAAACTTTTTTATACATAATCCTATTATATCACAAAGTTTTCACTAATTAATTATTTATTTTACAATAATTTTAAGTTATAATAATATTGTAATAAAAAAGAGAATTGAGGGATGCTTATGGCATTTATCGAAGTAAAAGATTTAACAAAAATATATCAAATGGGAGAAGTAACAATTAAAGCATTAGACAATGTATCTTTTTCTATTGATGAGGGAGAACTTGTTGTAGTTTTAGGTCCTAGTGGAGCCGGCAAAACAACTATTTTAAATATACTTGGTGGAATGGATTCTCCAACTAGTGGAGAAATCATTGTCGATGGAACAGATATTTCGAAATTTAATCGTAAAGAATTAACTAAATATCGTAGATTCGATATTGGTTTTGTCTTTCAATTTTATAATTTAGTTGGTAATCTAACTGCTTTAGAAAATGTTTCTTTAGCTAATCAAATTTGCAAAAATCCTAAAGACAGCAAAGAAACTTTAGCTAGTGTTGGTTTGAAAGATAGAATGGATCACTTCCCTGCTCAACTTTCTGGTGGTGAACAACAAAGAGTATCAATTGCAAGAGCCTTAGCTAAAAATCCAAAGCTTTTGCTTTGTGATGAACCAACTGGTGCTCTAGATAGTAAAACCGGCAAAATGATTATTAAGTTATTACAAGACACTTGTCACAAAACTAAAACAACTACAATAATTATTACCCACAATGCTGTAATTGCGCAAATTGCTGATAAAGTTATAAAAGTGAAAAATGGAACTATTGAAGATATTATAATTCACAAAAAACCTAAAAGTGTTGAGGAGATTGATTGGTAATGTTTATGTTCAAAAATATCTTGCGAAAAATCAAACATTCCTTAGGTCGTTTTATAACTTTAATTTTAATTATTGCTATTGGGGCAGCATTTTTCGCCGGAGTTCGTGAAACCTCATCTGATATGATTCGCACTATGGATGAATATTATGATGAAACTAAGTTAATGGCCTATCGCATTGTTAGTACTATGGGCTTAACGGAAGATGACTTAACTGCTCTTAAAAATTTGGATAATGCCGAAGTTGTTGAAGCAAACTACACCTATGAAACTGTAATTGATGGCGATGCTACTAAAATATATGGAATAACTAATGATATCAACAATGTTATTTTAGTTGATGGCAGAATGCCCGAAGAAGATAACGAATGTTTAGTTTTAGATGGTTCATATAATATCGGCGATACTATAATAATCGAAGATGAAGATTATGGGGATTATTTAAAAAATAATACTTATCAAGTTGTTGGTACCGTAAATAGTAGTATGTATATTTATTCTAACTTAGGTATATCTACTGTATCCGATGGCAAACTTGATAATGTTATTTATATAAACAAAGATAATTTCAATATGGAATATTACACTGAAATTTATCTAATTGCTAAAGGTAGTACTGATGCAACAAGTTATCGTGATGATTATGATGAAACAATAAAAGAATTAAATACCGAGCTTGAAGAACTAGCTCCAATTAGAGAAACAATTAGATATGAAGAAATTAAAACTGCAGCCATGGAAGAAATCTATGATGCTCGTGAAGAAATAAACAACTTAAAAGAAGAAAATGAAGAAAAATTTAGTGATGCTAAAGAAGAATTAGATAATGGTCAATTACAAATTGATAATGGTTATAAAGAAATAAATGATGCCAAAGCAGAATTAGAAGCAAGAAGAACTCAAGTATTAACAGAACTTGATACTAATGAAGCTAATCTTAATTCTAATTTAGCTACTATTAATGCTAACTTAACAAATTTTGGTATTACGACTAGTAGCATAGATGAATCAATAAATGCTCTAAATACCGAAATTACTAACCTAAATAATTTACTTGCAACACTTGATGAGACAAATCCACAATACCAAATAACTGTGGAAACTATTAATAATTTAAATACTTTAGTATCTAGTTTAAATGAAATAAAGAATGGTTTTACAGAAATTACTAATGCTCGCAATGAATTTAATAATACCTATAATGAAACAATAAATACTCTAAATTCTAATCGAGAAGATTTAGATGAACAACAAAGAACTCTAAATGAAAACCTAGAAGAATATAATACTAACTATGCAGAATTCCAAAACCAAATCAATGAAGGATTAACAGAAATTGCTAATGCTGAAGCGGAAATTGCAAATCTAGAAAGACCGGAATGGTATTTATTTGATCGTGAAGATAATTCTGGATATACAACATTCTTAGAATCAGCCACTAAAATTGATTCAATTGCTGCAGTATTTCCAATATTCTTTATTGCTGTTGCCTTCCTAATGTGTTTAAATACTATGACTAGAATGATTGAAGAAGAAAGAACAGAAATTGGTATTTTCACATCTCTTGGAATTGGTAAATTCAAAATAATATTTAGTTATATTTTCTATGTATTACTAGCTACACTTCTTGGTTTATTAATTGGCCTAACAATTGGTTATACAATAATACCTCATGTTTTATACAATGTATACACACAATCATACATTATTCCAGGTTTAAAAACTTATGCAAATATTCCAATATGTATAAGTATAATTGAAGTATGTATTATTACTATGTCTCTAGTTACCTTTATTGCTGTAGCTGTTAAATTTAAAAATAGTCCTGCTAATCTACTTAGACCAGCTAGCCCTAAAAATGGTCGTAAAGTATTGCTTGAAAAAATCAACTTTATTTGGAAAAGAATATCATTTTCTTGGAAAGTTACAATTAGAAATTTATTTAGATACAAAAAAAGAATCATCATGACTCTAATTGGCATATCTGGTTGTACTGCCTTACTTTTAACAGGCTTTGGTATAAAAGATAGTATATCCAAAATTGTTGATATACAATACGGAGAAATAGAAAAATATGACTCCATGTTATTCTTAAATGAATCGGTTACTGAAGAAAATACTGAAATAAATAATTTACTTGCAAACAATAATATTGAAAATCCTTTATATGCTCACATGGAAACACTAACTTTTGCTGCCAATAACAAAAATATTGATGTTTACTCTATGGCCTTTATGGATAATGATATTAGTAATTATTATGACTTAAAAGATTTAGATGGCAATCCTTTATCTTTAGATGATGAAGGAGCAATAATTACTGAAAAAATTGCTGATATATTAAATGTTTCAGTTGGTGATACCATAACTCTTCGAGACAATAACAATGAAATATATGTAATAAAAATTTCTGGAATTAGTAGAAATTATATTAATAATTATGTTTATATGAATACTAACTATTACAATTTAGTTTTTGGAGATATCTCTTATAACACAATTATTGCTAACATCAATGATTTAGGGGATACTTTACTGGCAAGTGATTATTTTAGTAACATCCAATATACAGAAGATAGTATCTCAACCCTACAAGATATCTTTGATAGTATGAATCATATAGTATTCTTAATAATTGGCTTTTCATCAGTACTTGCTATTACAGTATTATATAACTTAACAACTATCAATATTTCAGAAAGAACTAGAGAAATAGCTACATTAAAAGTCCTTGGTTTTAATGATAAAGAAATATCAATGTATGTTTATAGAGAAACAATTATTTTAACCATTATTGGTATATTAATAGGTTTAGTTCTAGGTATTGGTTTAAATGCCTTTGTTCTTACAGTTGCAGAGACTGATGAAATAATATTCATTAAACAAATACATTATTTAAGTTATATTTTAACAGTTGTAATTATGGTTATATTTACTATAATTGTTCAAATAATTACTAACTTTATTCTTAAAAAAGTAAATATGATTGATTCATTAAAATCAGTAGAATAGAAAAAAGGTCTTGCGACCTTTTTTATTCTGCATCTTTTTTATCTTCTTTTTTGTCTTTAGATTTTACAAAACCATAATGTTCTCTAATCTTTTGTTCAAGTTCATCACGAAGTTGAGTATTTTCTTTTAAATAAGTCTTAACATTTTCTTTACCTTGACCTATTTTTTCACCATTATAAGAATACCATGCTCCACTTTTATCAAGAATTGCTAAATCACTAGCAATATCAATAATTTCACCTTCTATAGAAATTCCTTCACCATACATAATATCTACAGTAGCAGTCTTAAATGGTGGAGCAACTTTATTTTTAACTACTTTAATATTGGTTTTATTACCAATTATTTGGTCTCCCATTTTAATTTGTTCACCTTTTCTAACATCAAGGCGAATTGTTGAATAAAATTTAAGTGCTCTACCACCTGGTGTAGTTTCAGGATTACCAAACATTACTCCAACTTTTTCGCGTAATTGATTAATAAATATGGCAGTTGTTTTAGTTTTATTCATGGTACCTGATAATTTTCTTAAAGCTTGGGACATAAGTCTTGCTTGCAAACCAACATGAGAATCTCCCATTTCACCATCAATTTCCGCTTGGGGTACTAAAGCTGCAACTGAGTCAATTACAATTAAATTAACAGCTTCACTTTTAACTAAAGCATCACAAATTTCTAAAGCTTGTTCTCCAGTATCTGGTTGACTTAATAATAGTTCATTTATATCAACACCTAAATTTTTAGCATATACGGGATCTAGAGCATGTTCAGCATCAATAAATGCTGCTCTACCTCCAGCTTTTTGAACTTCTGCTATAGCTTGCAATGCAACTGTTGTTTTACCACTTGATTCCGGTCCATATATTTCAATGATTCTGCCCTTTGGGTAACCTCCAACACCTAAAGCAATATCAATAGCAAGTGAACCACTAGACACCACATCTACTTCAATGTGTTCATTATCCCCTAATTTCATAATAGCACCAGCTCCAAATTGCTTTTCAATATCTGCTAGAACTTGTTCTAGTGCCTTATCTTTATTCTTTTCATCTTTAACTGATTTCATTATTCCTCCTAATACACTCTGATACAAATTAATTGTAATATACTTTAAAAAAAATGTCAATATTTTTTTACAAATATTTGTTCGTTTTTTAAAATTAAATATAAATTATAATAAAAATATATTAGTTCAGTGCAGTTCAGTGCAGTTCAGTGCAGTTCAGTGCAGTTCAGTGCAGTTCAGTGCAGTTCAGTGCAGTTCAGTGCAGTTCAG
>CALVKF010000006.1 GCA_944332555.1 uncultured Bacilli bacterium | reverse complement strand
CTTGTAAATCAAGTATACCAAACAGTAGTTTGGATGTCAATGGTTTTATTTAAAAAAGTATGACTTTCCTATTATATAATTATGTAGAATTCTACATAAATATAAAAAAACCCCCTTTTGATAAGTACGGAGATTATTTTACTACATTTATTCAATAATGTCAATATCTAAAATTTTACCGTGATCTAATTCAATTTTTACAATATCAATGTCTTTTTCAACATCATCAAGGATTACTTTATCATTAAATGTAAGAATCAATCTATCATCTAAATTAAATCCTTTATCTAAATATTTAAGTAAATAGCCCATTATTGCTCTTTTATGTGTAAATATAACTATATTATGATTACCATATTTTTTAAGGATTTTATTTATAGCAATATTCATTCTACTACTAGTTTCATTTAAAGATTCTCCCCCATTGAATTTAAAATCAAAATCTCTCTCTTGCATAAATCTAAGCATCTTGATATTTCTATTTCCAAGCTTACCAATCTTCGAATCATTTAAAAAAGAATTAATATATATTTCTGTATTTTTGTAACTCGCATAGTACTTGGCGGTACTTAAGGCTGATGCATAATTTGATGAATAAATTACATCAGCATCAATCTTTTTAACCAGTTTAACCGCAGCTTTTTCGCCTTCAATAGATAAAGGACGATTTATTCTTTTTTCTTCTACTGATTCATCTGTTTCATAAAAAATATTTTCTAAAACCATATTATTACTTACTAAATATAAAGTCATTACTACCATACTCCTTATATCTATTCTAACACAAACAAATATAAATTAGAATAGCTAAAAATTCAAGAGAATATTTTTTATGTAAAAAAAATTAAAAGACACAGGTCAGAAGGTCGTAGATATTTAATCTAAACCTATAACTGACGGTTCTGTGTCTTTCAATAATATTAATATATATCTATTTCCACAAATTGTCAATTGCTTTTGTTAATAAATTTCTTTTTTTGTATTTACAAATTAATAAAAATTAGATATAGTTAAAGTATGGGTGGTACTGATGAAAGATAAAATAATATTAATGCTTGCAGATGGCGAAAAATTATCTCCAGCTAAGATTAGAGATAATTTATATATTTCTAATAGCAAAAATGATCGATTTAAATATGATGAATTAACTAAATGTTTAAAAGAATTAGAACTAGATGGAATTATTTATTATGATACTTATGAAAATAGGTATTTTACTTTTCCATCTAGTTTTTTATTGTTAGATGTCGATGTTAATAAAAAGGGCCATATGTTTGCAAGTGTGAATAATAAAACCTATGACTTTTTGCCAGAGTCCCTACCTAAGATACTTCCTTTTGATAGAGTTGTTGCTAAAATGCATGGTCATCAAATAAAAGTAATTAAAGTTTTAAAACGAACTAATCCTTATGTTATTTGCAAGGTTATGCCAGAATATAAAATTAGAATGGTTGGTAATAATAATATCAGTTTAGATATAGCTAAAAAAAGTATTAAAAATTTGAAAGTTGGCACAAGAATACTAGTTAAGTTAAGTGAAATCAGTTTTCGTGATGCTATAACTTGTGAATTTATATCTGAGGTATGCAAAAGTGAAGAATTAGCTTTAGCTTATAATAATGGATTTAGAGTGTATTATACTCAAGAAGAATTAGAACAAATTAATTCTTTACCTAAAAAAGTAAATCTAAAGAAATGTGATAAATATGTAGATCATCGTGATGAAGTTGTATTTACTATTGATGATGTTGAATCATACGATTTAGATGATGCTATAAGTATTAAAACTTTAGAAGATGGCACTATAAGTTTAAGTGTATTTATTGCAGATGTAGCACATTATATTAAACCGGGAAGTCCTTTATGGAATCGAGCAGAAAACTTGACTACTTCAACCTACTTTGAAACTGGAGCTATATTTCATATGATCCACCCTAAAATATCTTGTGGGATATGTTCACTTAATCCAGGGGTTGATAGGCTTGCTAAAGGTTATATATTTAAAATTAGTCCTGATGGTGAAATGCTTGATTTTAAAATAGAAAATTCAATAATTAGATCAAATAAAAAAATGACTTATAAAAAAGTTGATAATATTTTAAATGGATTAATGCCTCCGAAAAGTTATATACCTTATATCAATGATTTATTTAAATTACAACAAATAACAAAAAAAATTGCTAAAAATGCTTTTTGTGATACAACAATTAGTTATAAAGTAAATGAAGATAATATTTTAGAAGAGACAAACATTGAAAAAAGCAATCATCCTAGTAGTGATATTATTGCTACATGTGCTGTTTTAGTTGGTAAAACTCTTGCAGAACACCTTTATAATATTGGTTCATTAATGGTATATCGCAATCATAAAAATACTTATTATGAGGAATTTAGAAAATTGCTTGATGGTATAGGATATAAAATTAAAGCAATTGAAAAAACTGATGATGAATATGTAATAAAAAAAGTTATAGATACTTTGAAAAGCAAAGAAGAATTTATGGTTTTTTCTAGTCTTTTATTAAGTAATGTATCAAAAGCCTATTATGATATCAATAATATTGGTCATTATGCCCTAGATACTAAGGCTTACTCCCATGCTACAAGCCCTATTAGAAGATTTTCTGATTTATTAATTGGGACAATACTAGATAATCAAGCGGAAATATTTAGTGGTGATTTTGATTTAGAAAAATATAAAAATTATTTAAAAGATATGGCTCATAGATGTACTATTATGGAAAAATGCGCTGAAAAATTTACTTATGAATACTATGAATTACAAGGAATTAAAGAAATAATTTGTAATTATGATAAATTTATTACTGGAAGAATTACTAATTTAAATAATGATCATATAACCATAAAGTTAGAAAATGATATTGAAGGAATAATCTATTTAGCAGATTTTGCGGATGGCTTATATAAATATAATAAAAGTAGTAAATATTTGTATCATCCTGATGATAAAGATATTTTAATGCCGGGGATGGTTATTAGTATAAATCTAAAAGACTATGATTTAGAATTTCGAAAATTATATTTTTATGGTAATACATTAAATAGAAGTATTACCTTACAGAAAAAGAAATAGCTAGGTATTAACTATTTCTTTCTTTTCTTTATTTTCTAATAATTTGTCGACATCGACATTATTAATAGAATCAAATCTTTTAGTGATTTTTTCACTGGTTGTACTTAGTTCATCAATACTTTGATTGACAGTTTTAACACTTCTTGATAATTTATCCCAACGATCTTTAAATCTTGTGAATTCTATACTTAATTTATTTAATTCTTCATGAATAATCTTCGTATATTTATCTCGTTCCATATTTTTTAGAATCATACTAATTATTGATAAAGTTGAAATTAAAGTTGTAGGTCCGGTGATCCACACCCTTTTATTATAGGCGTAATTTATTAAATCAGGGTGATAAGCATTGATTTCCGCAAATAATGCTTCAGCTGGTAAAAACATGATAGCTTCATCTGATGTTTCACCAGGAATTATATATTTTTCGGAAATATCATTGATATGTTTTTTAACATCTTGAACAAATAGCTTTTCGGCTTGATCACGGATTTGTTTATCTTTAGTTTTATCAGTCATTCTTTGATAGTTTTCTAGTGGAAATTTAGAGTCAATTGCAATAGTCCCAAGGGGAGCTGGGGCATATAAAAGAGCATCAACTATAGCACCATTAGAAAATTTATGTTGTGCTTCATATATACCATTTCTAGAACCAAAGGCATTATTTAAAATATATTCAAGGTTTACTTCTCCAAAAGTTCCTCTAGTCTTTTTATCAGTTAAAACATTTTGCAGTGATATAATTTCTCCATTTAAGCTATCAATTTTCTTTTGAGCTTCATCAATTTTAGATAAACGCTCTAACACATCCATAAATGTTTTATTACTCTTCTCAAAATTCTTATCTAATCTTTCATTAACAGTATCACTAATAAGAGTTAATTTTCTTTCAATTTTCTCATTTAATTTTTCAAAATCAGTCATTAAATCTTTTGAAAAGCTAAATTTAAAATCACCAATTTCTTTATTTATATTAGCTTCAAAATGCCCAATTCTCTCCATTAAATCATTATTATTTTGTCTTCTTACTAAAAGTACTATTAATAAAATAATAGTAAGTACTAATAAACCTATTATAATGTATTCCATAACTTACCTCTTTTCTTTTGCATATTTTCAACAAATTTCACGTTTTTCCTACTCTTTTGCACCAAAAATTTCACGTTTTTCCCAAGTTTTTTAGTCAAAATCTTCACGTTTTTCCTAATTTAAGCATTTGCCACTTCTTTAAAAAACACATCATACCACTTTAGAAAGCAATAAACTGTCCATATTTTACGATAATTATCTTTTTTATTATTTTTATGTTCTATTAATAATTTGTTTAAAAGTTTAGTATTAAAATAATACTTCGCTATTTCACTATTTAAAGTATTTTTTACTTCTTCATAAACATCATCTTCTTTAATCCACTCTCTAATTGGTACCGGAAAACCTAGTTTTTTCTTTTTATAAGCTTCAGTTGGTATAACCTCTTTTGCTGCTTCTCTTAGGGCTACTTTCGTATTTTCTTTAGTAACTTTATATTCGATAGGTAGAGTTTTAGCAACATCAAATACACACTTATCAATAAATGGTACTCTTCCTTCTAGGCCACTTGCCATAGTCATACGATCAGCCTTAAGCAAAATATCTTTCATTAACCAATAATTTATATCAATTGCTTGCATTTTTTCAATATCGGTAAAATTACTGTATTCTGCATAAGTTTCTTTTGTTACATCAATAGCTTTTAAAGGATATTTGTTTTTTAAGACTTTACGAGCCATTTTTTCTGAAAAGTTTCTATTTACACCAATATAATAGTTTTCTGGTTTTTCTCCTCTTCTAATTAGGAAGTTTACACCTTTAAACTCCGGCAATAATTTCGCAATATTACTTAAAAAATGCCTGATAAAATATGGTAATTTATTATAAAAGCCCATATCAACATCATAACGATATATATTATATCCACCGAAGAATTCATCTGCCCCTTCCCCAGATAAAACTACTTTTACATCCTTACTTGCCAGTTTTGCCACAAAATATAGGGAAATTGCAGCAGGGTCACTAGTTGGTTCATCTAGGTAATAAAATATATCACTTAAACTATCCATATATTCATCTTTAGTTATAACATGACTTTTATTAATAATACCCAGTTTATCCGCTAGGTCTTTAGCGTAAGTTATTTCATCATATTTTTCTATATCATAACCAACAGTATATGTTTTATTAGGTTTAGCAAGTGATACTATATAAGATGAATCAATTCCACTAGATAAGAATGAACCTACTTCCACATCACTTATTAAATGGTGATTAACGGAATCCTTCATAACATCAGCTATTTTTTCTACGGCTTTCTCAAATGTTTGATCTGTCTTTTTAAAATCTAATTTAAAATATTTATCAATTGTTATATTTCCATCTTTAAAAAGTAGACTGGAACCCGCATCCAAACGATATACACCTTTAAAAAATGTTTCATTAGTTGGGACAAAACTAAATTCTAAATATGCCCCTAAAATAGATTCATTAAATTCTTTTTTAAAATCTGGTAAATCTAGGAAAGCTTTTATTTCGGATGCAAACATAAAAGTATCATTCATATAAGCATAATATAAAGGTTTTATTCCGAAATTATCCCTAGCTAAAAACAATTCTTTGCTATTTTTATCATAAATAGCAAAAGCAAACATACCACGCAAGTGATTTGGTAAATCAGTATGCCACTCTTCATAGCCGTGGACTAATACTTCAGTGTCACTAGTAGTTGTAAAGGTATGCCCTAAAGCTAATAATTCTTCTTTTAATTCTTTGTAGTTATATACTTCACCATTATAAACAATTACTACACTCTTATCTTCATTAAACATCGGTTGATTACCGGTGGATAAGTCAATTATGGAAAGTCTGCGGTGGGCAAGTGCTATATCATCATCAATAAAAAATCCTTCGCCATCAGGTCCTCGATGTTTAATACGCTCACTCATTTTAGTAATTAGTTCTTCTTTTTCTTCCCGTTTTGTTATGATTCCAGCAATTCCACACATATTTAACCTCCTAAAACTTTACGATAGTAATCATTTTGCATAATATACCTACTCATCGTTATTTTATTAGAAACTACTCTATTCATATATTTAATATAATCTTCACTGACTTCTTCTCCATTTTTTGAAACAAACTTACCACTGCTAGAAAAATAGGTTCCTTTGTCACTTACCCAAGAAGAGTTACCAAATATCGCTAGACCTGGTTCGGTTGATAAAATATCTTTACCAATAATTAGTCTTGAATCGTATTGTACTCCAAATAAGTTGTAGATTGTAGGTAGAACATCTATTTGACTACCAACTTTATCTATTTCTATTGTTTCCATTTCACTATTCCATAAAATGAAATTACTTCTATTTCTTTCCACTACTTCATCTTTTTGATAGCTAGATATTTCATTTATTTCATCTAGTGATAAATAATATGGATTATGATCTCCCACTAAAGCGATGACTGTATCTTCTAGTTTTCCTGCTTCATCAAGACGTGCAATCAATAATTCCAGGGCATCATTAAGTTCAATTTGAGCTGCTAGATAAGATAAAGGTTTTTCCGAATAATTTAGTCCTGCTACATCATCTTTATGTTTACGAGCCATTGCACTATAATTAAATCCATAATCGCCATGACCACTAACAGTTACATAATAAACCATAAATGGTTCTTCACTATTTATATAATCATCAAATGTTGTATCAATCATTTCCACATCTGATTCGGGCCACTCTTTACAATTTATTCTATCCTCTAAACCATTGCGACAACCTAAATAGTTATCAAAACCTAAAGAGGCCAAATATTTATGACGAGATTGGAAAGTATAAGTATGATTATGATAAGCATAAGTATTATAACCTAAATTTTGAAAAGCTGTAGCAATACCAAAAGGATAATAATTTTCCCCACTCTTCCAAGGTGACAAGAAACCTGAAGCGGCCACTAAACCAGTTAGTTCTTGAAATTCTCCTCCAATAGTACTACTAATAGTTGGAGTATAAAAATTATTAAACTTAAAACCGCTATTGACAAGTTTATAAAGTGTTGGTGTTATATCTTCTCTAACAGCTATTTCATTAAAAGATTCGGCCATAAATAATATTAAATTCTTACCTTCAAATACTCCTGTATATTCATTTTGCAAAGAACCAGATTCATTTTTAAAATATTCATGCATTTGTCTAATTGTACTATTACTTTCACTAGCAATTAAAGAATCAAAATCAATATCTAAATTATTATATTCATAAACTATTGGTTCTTCTTTATCATCATCTTCCTTAGGAACATCATCTTCATCATAATAATCATCCGGATCAATTATACTAATTTTTTCTTCAAAACCAAAAATATTCCTTTGTAAATCTAATCTAAAGGCATTAAGTACTCCTAGTTTTTTGATATTAAGTTCATTATTACTAACATGATAATATAGTTCATATGCCGAATTAATACTATCTTTATTAATATTTAAACTTAAAATAAATAGTAAAAACACTGATATAGCAGATACTAATTTTATTAAATTAAATTTCCAATTTATTTTTCTAATGGCAAAATATTTATTAAATATAAGTAATAAAATGAATGGTAAAAAGAATAATATTACTCCCACAATATTTTGAATAATTACTTTTATTCCTTCACTATAAAAAGTCATTACTTGATCTGTTGCTCCTAAAAGTGATAAATCAAAATAAAATCCAAACATTTTAAATACACATAATTGTAAAGCATAAATAAAACACATAAAACCAATTAATATAAAAAATAATATTTTATTAGTTTTATTATTACCCCAAGAGGCTATAAAACTAATAAGACATGCTAAAAACAAATTATATAAACTACTATATAATAAGTTCATACCAAATACTCTATTACTTGTAAATAACCTAAATACTAATTCTAAATAAGTAAAAATTATAAAACAAGTTACTATTACATTTATTTTTTTTAATTTATACTTCATAAAACCACCAATATATAATATTATACCACTAACTTAAGTTTTTATATATATTTATCCTTTAATTTGACATATTTACAAGTCAAAAAAGGACCTTAAATTATGATCCTTTAATAACCATTACTTGATTATCTTTAATAATAAAATAATCACTAATATAACTTTTTAATAATGGATAAATTGTCCCATTATATTCTATATATCCAACATCGATTACCTCTGGAGTATCAAATTCTACAAAACTATTAACAATTTCATCTAAATAAAGAGAATCATCACTTAAATTATTCTTGTTCATAAAAGTACTCAAAAATACTTTATCACTAGAATTAACCAATATAACATAATTTAAGCAATCTTCATAAACTACAAAATTATAAACATTTTCATCTAATGTAGTATTATCTCCTGTTTTTAAATTAGTTATATTAAGTTTATTATTTTCTATAAAAATGCGATAATTATAAATGTAATTATTATCATTTACATAATTTATAACAAATTCATCTTCTAAAAAGTAAGTTATTTTACCATTATCTATATCTATTTCTTCATAATTAAAACATATTTGTTTATCCATTATCTCTCTTGGAGATAAATAAGAAGTAATAAACATAGCTAAAACTGCTAAAACTATAATTTGAGTTACTCTTCTTTTAGTATTTGCATCATTTTTAATATTTAAATAACTATAAGTAATATAAATAATAGCAAATATTAAGGAAATAATTAAAGTAATAATATTGACAATCATAGATACATCAGTATTATTGATACAATCTTTATAACTATTTACTTCACCAAGTAATACCGAAAAATCATAAAATGAATGTAAAAATACTAAACTCCAAATATTTCTTGAAGCAAAGTACACAGAACAAAATAAAATACCAATGGCACTAGTTTGAATAACTTGCATAAGGCTTGTAAATAAATCTTGTCCAGAGAAAACATTGATTATATGAAATAATCCAAATAAAAGGCCACTCATTAAAATGGTTATTAGGGCACCTTTTTTACCTTCACCAAATCTATCCATCACTTCATTTTGTAGCCAGCCGCGGAATATAAATTCTTCAGCAATACCTATAGCAATACTAACTAACACTAAACTAATAAAATTAGGTATATTAAACTCTCCATCAATTAACAACTCTCCCCCATTAACAATTAGCATAATTATAGCAATAACCAAAATTGGCATACCTCTTTTTATGCCTGTAATAAAGTTTTCTTTCTTACTTCTTATCTGCGGCCACAATTTTCTAACAGTAATAATTATTATAGCAAATAAAACAATAATTATTTCGGAAATTAACATCGTATTATATTTACCATAAAACACTGCATTATAAAGTATATTAGCAAGTATGCCACCATAAATAGTATATAGACCAACTAATAATAACAAAATAATAGCAATAATACCTATTAATTTAAATAAATCTTTATTCTTTTTAAACATTAGAAGCCCTCGACATTAGTATATATTTCTGATACATCATCAATATCATCAAGTAAATTATAAAGTTTAGTAAATACTTCTAAATCTTCCCCAGCTAAAGTAATACGCTCATGTGGATACATTCCTACTTCATCTACTATATAATCAATATTAGGAATTAATTTTTCTAATTCATCTTTTACACTATTCATATCTCCTGGTTTCATAGTAATAGTAATTTCCCCATTATCACTTTCAATATCATTAATTTCAATACCAACATTAAGTAGTGTATCAAATACTTCTTCTAGATTATTATACTTAAATGATATAATACCTAAATGTTCATAATTGTAAGCTACAGAATTAGTAACTCCTAAACTTTTATTTACTTTATTAAAAGCTGCTCTAACCATACCAACTGTTCTATTAACATTATCTGTTAAGCATTTAATAATTAGAGTTGCAGCCCCGGGGCCAAATCCTTCATAAATTACTTCATGATAATCTTCTCCACCAGCACCCTTTGCTTTATCAATAGCTCTATTAATTATATCACTTGGAACTTGGCTTTTTTTAGCTTTATCAACTAATCTTTTTAAACTTGGATTAGCTAGAGTATCTGCTCCGCCCTTTTTAGCAGCTAGATAAATTTCTTTAGCAAAAGTTGTATAAATCTTCCCCTTTGCAGCTCCTGTTTTTTGAATACTTGCTTTTCTTACTTCATAAGCTCTTCCCATTAATTAAACATCTCCTTCTTAAAAATAATAATATGTTGTATCATAATCTAATGTAACCCCTTTTAATTTTACCATTTCTTCAATGGTAACAAAAGCATAACCATCACGCTCTAGCTCCCGCATGGCCATTAGGGCTCCTTCAACTGATTCGGTATATATATCATGCAATAATACTATTGCTCCATCATGAGCACTTTCTAGTATCTTATCTTTTATTAAATTACGGTCCTTTAATTTCCAATCTTCCGTATCAATATCCCAATTTATTATATGCATATTAGCATATGTTTTTATATGATCATTAATATTTCCATACGGAGGACGGAGTATACTAGGTCTAATGCCTATTACTTTCTCTATTTCTTCATTTGCCATATTAATCTCGGATAAAACATTAGCATCATCAAGTAACAATAAATTTAAATGATTATAGGTATGTGATCCAATTTGATTACCTTCAACGTACGCTCTTTTTAATACTTCACTATTACTAGCAACTCTACTTCCTAAAACAAAGAAAGTAACTCTGGCATCAAATTCTTTTATTCCATCCAGTAACCTAGAAGTTGTTTTTGTATTAGGTCCATCATCAAAAGTAAAAGCAATTAACTTTTTACCTTCAAACTCACTTAAATCTCTTTCAGTTTGTTTAGGATAAGTAATATCTGTAACTAATGAATCATCCATATATTCATTCTTTAATATACCTTCTAATTTTTCATAAGGTATAGTTAAAGTTATTTCACCATCTGCCCAACTAGCCACTTGATAAGGGGGAAAAGTAATATTTAAGCCACTTTCACTAAAATAAAAATATTTGTAATTACTATCACTTTGACTTATACCTCTTTTAACCCATTCTTCATCTAAAACAATATCTTTTTCTTTAGCATAATTATATAAACTTTCTAAAACAATCGGCTCAATATTAGCATCTTGAACTAAAATATCGGAAAAATTGATATATTCCTCTTTTTCTAAATCATAAATAAAAGATTCATCTTCTCTAGTATAATGGGCTCCCCCAGTATAAGCAAAAGATAAGGCATGAATGCTTGCAACATTATTATATTTATTATTTTTAACATTAATAATCAAATTATATTTACTAGTTTCTACTTTACCTGATTTATCAACTATATCAACAAACTGTTTTCTCTTATCCCTTACAAATTTACTAACATTTTCATCTAATGTAGCAATACCAGTTTTATCATAATCTATTTTAATATCATAAAATTCATTAGATTCTATTTTATGAATACTTAAATCAGTCTTATTTTTATAATAAATAATTAAAGCAACAATAGCAATTATTAATATTAAAGCAGCAACTACAATTTTTCCTACTTTAGTTAACTTCATTATTCACCTCTACAAAAATTGCATTTTTTTAACAAAATTATATACTCCATAATCTTTATCTAACTTTTTTATCTTTTTTATTACCTTCATTGGACTATATACTTCATAATAACTAAAATTTTCTTTATCCATTACATATTCTAAAGCTTTTAAAACTAACTTTTTATCATTAATAGTTCTAAATAATTTTTGCATTTCTTTTAATTTCTTTTTACTAACTTTTCTTATTAAAAAACGATAATAACTATCACTTTTATTTTTAAAAATATATTTATAACCATCAAGATTTTTCACAATTTTTAAAGTATCATAATATCCCATTAAAATATTTTCTCTGACTCTACTCCCATTGATATTAATAATACTTCCAAGTTTTCTTGATGGCTTTATCACTATTACTTTATCTTTATCCTTATATTTTCTTCTAAATCCGATAGCATCAAGATCAACGACATAAACTTTATCATAACCGCGATTAATTAAAGCATTCGCTGGAGCATAATCATAAAATCCACCATCGAGATAATAATTATCATCGATTAATTTCTCCATTTTAAAAATCGGCAAATAACAACTGGCCATCAAATAATCAGTGAGTTTACCTTTCTTTATATCTTCTTTAAATATATAAAATGGTTTAAAATCTTTAGCTCTAACTGTAACCAGTCCAAAATCTTTTTTGCTCTTAAATAGTGATTCTTCTAAATTTAGGCTATTAACAGTATTTATTAAATTATCAGTACTTATCCCTTTATTTTTAATGATTTTCACAATATCATTAAATCCCGCTTTAATAATTTTTAAATCAAATTTATCACTATTAGCTAGTTTAATAAGTTCATCACTAAAACCAAAAATCTTTCCAATCTCTGTCGTTTGCCAAAATTTTAATAATTCCCTACCTCTATTAGAGGCCAGCATGGCTGCATTAAAAGCTCCGATAGATGAACCAGTAAAACCATCTAGTTTTATATGGCTCTTCCTAAGTGCTAAATATACTCCCACCTGATAAGAGCCCCGGACACCTCCACCACCTAGAACTAAACCTGTCATGATTTATCCTTAATAAAAGTTTTGGCTAAAAATTTGGAAACTTTTCTTTTTCTTGTACTTATTTTTAATACCCTCAAATATTCATTTAAAGAATTGTTCCGATAATTGATAATACTCTCTAAATCATCTTTATCACTACATACAGGACTATAATAATCTTTATCCAAAAATATTCTACTTAAGATAAATTTTAAAGTTAATCCTGTAGCTAATACTATTTTATTAAGTAAAGATTTATATAAAATGCTTTCACTTGCACACACATTAAAGGTCTTTTTATTAAGTTCATCAGTATATTTAATTCCTTTAACAAATGCATATGCACAATCTTCTTTAGTTATATAATCAACTATTTTATCTTTTTTTACATGATACATAAATGGTTCTTTTAAAGGATTACTTAAAACTAAAGGAATACGATAAATTGTATATCTTTTTAGTTTTGCCTTTATTAACATTTCAGTATCATATTTGGCTTTTTCAAAATAATCTTGTTCATCTAAAACAATCTTTGATTTTACACTAGGACTATCCATTTCTTTATACATACTTGTAGTTGATGCATAAAATAAATGACATTTAGGATTATAATAACTAATTGCTCTAATTATATTTTCTGTTCCTTTATAATCAATTATATCTGCTAGGCCTTTTTTCATATTAGAAAGCGGCGGCAGGGAGGAAGCCAAATGAATTACTATATCTTGGTCTTTTACTAAAGCATCAATTAAAACACTATCATTAACATCACCATATAATATATTTATTCTTTTTCTAAATTGCTTTAATCTTTTTATTACATTTTTATTTCTTAAATCCAAGGCAGTTATTTCATATTTACCTTCCGCAAGTAAATATTTAATTACTTGGACACCTATACTACCTACAGCACCTGTAACTAAAACTTTTTTCATAAAACACATCCTTATATCAAGTTAATAATAACTAATATTAGTATACCTATAATTATACCATAAATAGTTTCTTTTTGCCCTATATTTTCTTTTATTTCTTTAAATAATTCAAATATTAATATATGAAAAAGCATTCCTGTGGATAAAGCAAGAATAATTCCTTGTAATAGTTCATCAACAGTGCCAAAGAAAAATGTTATTAACCCTCCTAAAAAGGCTGATATAACTAGTAAAAATATTAATAATTTATTTTTAAGTCCAGCAATTCCAAAACCAAAAGGTAAATTGTGTAAACCAATGCCAATTAACATTAATATACCACTTCTAATATTTTCTAAACCAATACTATATAGGGCCATACCTTCAATTAAATTGTGCATAGATAATGCTAAAATAGTTATTGTACTAATATGTTCTAATCTATTTTTATGTTCTTTGGTAAACTCATCATTTTTATGATGCTCATGATGGTGATGTGGTATTAATTTATCAATTAAAAATAATAATGCAAAGCCAAGAACAATAAAAACATATAACCAAGCATTACCAAGTTCAATTAATTCCGGAATTAAATCAAAAACTATTAAACCAATTATAACTATAAAAGCACATGAGATTGCCATAATAGTTAATTCTTTTTTATGTTTAACAAATCTATATACAATTAAACCTATTAAATAAAATAAGCCACTAAATAATGTTAAAAATAATGCATTCATTTAAATTCACCATTAATATTTTACAATGTTTTGAGAATAAATAAAAGAGAAAACTAAAAATTTAGACACAAAAAAAGAGTCTATATAAGACTCGATTTTTATTTTTAATTAAACACTTTTAATTAATCGCAAGTACCGTTAGCAAATACTAATGTACCAACAACAGTTTTATTTGTGTTATATTGTTGATTTCTATCTAGATTAACAAGAGTCATATCTGCATGCCAGTATTCTTTTGTGTCAGCAGCAGATGTACCAGTAATCTTATGAGATCCATCAGCTTGATCACCACGGATTAACCAAGTACCTTTTTTACCAGTAACATCCCATCCAGAAATTTCGCCACGAGTTGTACCAGTGTTTGTTTCCTCAACTGTTGCATAAGTCAATTCATTAATACCAGTTGCTATTGGGGTTTGAACAGCGCTATTACCAGAAAGATCTGTAGTAGATTTTTGGATATTGAATAATAATTCAGGAACGTCTTCGTCAACATCTTCTGGATCATATTCAGTATCATTTTCTGTAATATTAAGTGTTACAGTATAGCAAAAATCAGGATCAGTACCTTCAGCAGTACTTGGACGCCATGTAACAGTAGCATATGCATCGGTTTCAGAATTCAAATGTGAAGTTTCAGCTGTATCAAAATTATCTGGTGTAGCATGTAAAAAAATTGAGCCATTTACTACCATAGCAGTACTAGATGTTGTTTCAGTTTGTACATTAAGATCAGCTTGATCACCTGCACCTCCTTGAGCTGTGAAGTATGCAAATGTTGCACCTACCACTGCAACTAATAGAGTTGCTACTGCGATTACTGTTAATAGAATCGTATTTTTTCTGTTATCCATTTTCTTTTCTCTCCTCCTTCTATTCTAATATTAGCAAAAAAAGAGTTGAAAATCAACTCTTTTTTTCACTTTTTTATCACTTTTTTTAATTTAACGTCAAGCTATAAGTTTGATTGCTAGTATCAAGGCTAATATTTAAGCCATTTACAGCTTCAGTCCCTCCACCAGTAAAAGTATATGTTGGAGCTAAATTATAAGTTGTACCACTAGCAAATGCTACTTCAGTTGAATAAGTATCTATATCATTTAAAGATATAATTTTAGCTATTGTTGTTTTATATGTATTTGCAACACTAAAGATATCAGAAGTACTATTAAAAGTTGTACCATTACTTACAAGGTTATTGGCTGTTCCTTCGACAACTGTTAAATTACCTTTATAAGTTATACCATTATAAGTTATATCTAAATTATAAGTTCCTGGATATATGCCATTTAAGGTAAAATTACCTGATGCATCAGTTTGACTAGTTACAGAGCCATTTTGAATAGATACTACTGCCCCATTTAAAGCAGTACTACTACTATCAGTTACGGTGCCAGATAAGTTATAAGCCATTTTAGCATTTTCAACTTCCGCAATTATTTCAGCATTTAAATAAAAGTATGTAAAACTAGCTGCTGGTATAGCTTTATCTGATAGCCACATTTTTACTTTATAGGTTTTAGTAGCATTACCACTGGAAGTAGAGCCTACAGTATCAAATAAAATTGCATATCTATTATATCTGGAATCATTACTATTTACTTCATAAAGCGGCAATTCAGCAACAGCAGTTGGTTCAACAACTAAAGTATCAGTTCCATCGCTATGCTCATAAACAGCAACCATTACATAGTCAAGTGGTGTAAGTTCATCTGTTTCTTGATAACCACTTCTTGATGTAAAATTAGCCATATCATAACCAACAGTTAAAGTAAAATTAGAATCTAGCGAACCGGTATTTTGAATATAAATTAAACTATTATCAGTTTCATTTAATCCCATTTCATCAGATATTGACTGCATTTGACCTTTATCCATAGAGGTTGATGCATTAGTATAAGATACATTTAGTGTTCCCGTTGTTACCGTTTGATTATTGGTGTTGGTTTTTACTGAAAAGAAGGCCCCATAAGAATAGCCAAGAGTACCAATGGTTAAAACCAAAACACAACAAGCAATCAAGAAGTTTTTCTTTTTTACAAATTTAGTTATTTTATCAAAGTCTATTTTCTTTTTCATAGCTTCACCCTATCATAATTCTAACACAAAAACAAAATAAAAAAAAGAAAATCATACGATTTTCCATTTTTTATTTACATTTTTTGGTTTTTAGCTTAAATAAAATCTCTTAATTACTAACTAATTTACTAATTTCTTCTTTAGTTAAACCAGTAAGTTCAGCAGTTAAATCCAAATCCATACCTTTAGAAAGCATTTTTCGTGCTGTTTCTTCTTTGCTTTCAAGTTTAGCTATTCTTTTGGCGTTTCTAATTGCTGATTCAAAATGATCAATTAAACCTCTGTTTTTTGGTTTGCCAATAAAGGCTAATGTTTTGTAATATAATTTTTCTAACATATGATCTCCTTTCGTTATTTCTTTGATTTCTTCTAGATTTTCTGATTTTATTGCTTTTAAATATTTAATTACTTTTGGTTCTTTGCTTTTATTATACGTAAACTTAGCAATATTGTCAAGCTTTACTAAAAACATATCAATTTCTGAATCATCGATATCTGAAACATTGAGCTTGTCTACTAGAGCATAATCTTTAATTAAACTATCCATTTTATAAGTTGAATGAACAAAAGTCAAAATAAATTTTGACTATCCTTGTATCACTACAAGGCATTTCTGCTTCATTGAGTCCTTGGGACTCTCTACAGACCAGCTTCGGATGGTCGCCACCCTACTATTTTTATTCTATTTTATTTTTTATTTATACTAAACTTTGCATATATATTTTTAATCCTTCAAACATTATATTGATACTAGCATTAATATCTCGGTCATGTATACATCCACATTTAGGACATTCCCACTTTCTTATACTTAAATCTTTTAACTTTTTATTTTGATATTCACATACGCTACATATTTGACTACTTGGATAATATCTATTTATTGTGATTAGTTTTTTGTTTTGCCAAAGACATTTATATTCCAAGACTCGTTTTATTTCTGCTAATGGGATATTTACTAAATGTTTTGCTATACTTCTTGTTTGATACATTGCTTTAATATCTAAATCTTCCATGACGATAATATCATTATCTTTAATTATTTTATTTGTTATATCATGGATTAAATGTTTACGGATACTCTTTAATTTCATATATGCTCGTTTTATTTTTGATTTTATTTTTTCTCTATTTTTACTTCCTTTTTGGCATCTTGCAAGTGCTTTTTGTAATCCCTTTATTCTTTTATTAATATTTGTGCATTCTAAATTATTTTCTATCTTTTCATTATGACTAGTTATTATTAAATCTTTTATACCTAAATCTAATCCTACAATACTTCTAGGTTGAAATGGAGGTAGTATTAGTGGAACTTCTACTAATACACTTACATAATACTTAAGCCCTTCTCTTCTTATAACTGCACTTTTTATATCGCCGACAAAGACTTCTTTATTTCTATAACCTCTGATAGGTACTTTTTTTAACTTTGGTAATGTTATTGTTCTATTTTTTAAATCTATTTTTATACTTTCATAGTTTTTATCTTTATAAGTATTTTTAATATTATTGGTTTTATAACTATTACCTGTATCTTTATTTTTAAATTTAGGAAAACCATTATTTTGAGTAAAAAATCTATGATATGCATTTTCCAAATAAAATACAGGTGCTCTTAAACTGCAACTATCTACTTCTTTTAACCAGGGATAATCTTTATATAATTGTGGTATTTCTTTTATTTGTTCATAACAAGTTTTTGATATACCTGTTTTTTTATATTCATTTATTCGTTCTTCTAAAAAATGATTATATATAAATCTAGAACAACCAATAGTTTGATTAATTAACTTTTTTTGTTCATTGTTAGGATATAATCTAAATTGATAACCTTTTAAAATAGTAGTCATACCAAATTTCCTCCTTGTAAATCAATTGTACCAAACAGTTGTTTGAATGTCAATGGTTTTATTTAAAAAAGTATAACTTTTCTATTATACAAGAAAAATTAAAGTTATACTCTAAATAAGAGTAAACACTTTTTAATGTTTTTGCATTCTATATCTAACTTTTGGGTCTAGATATTTTTTGCGAAGTCTTATTTCAGTTGGGGTTATTTCAATGTATTCATCATCTTCAATAAATTCAAGGGCTTCTTCTAAAGTAAATTTTTTAGCTTTGTTTAAAGTAATTGCTTCATCAGCATGAGCACTACGAGTATTAGTTAATTCTTTATTTTTACAAGGATTAACATTTAAATCTCCTTCTTTATTACAAATTCCGATAATTTCCCCAATATATACTGGAGTTGATGGATCAACTATCATTGTACCTCTACTACTTAAGTTAAATAGTGAGTAACCAAAAGTTGTACCGTTTTCCATTGATACTAATACACCATTTTTTCTTCCTTGAATAGAACCCGCATAGGGACCATAAGAATCAAATGAACGAACCATGATTCCTTCACCCTTAGTTTCAGTTATAAATGAACCACGGTAACCAATAAGTCCCCGTGTTGGCACTAAATACTCTAAATGCGTATAACCGGCATCACCTGGAGTCATACTTTGCATAGTACCTTTTCTTTCATTTAGGGCATTAATTACAGTTCCACTATATTCATCTGGAACATTGATAATTACTTTTTCATACGGTTCTAATTTTACGCCATTTTCTTCTTTAAAAATAACTTGTGGTTTAGATACGGATAATTCATAACCTTCACGCCGCATATTTTCAAGTAAAATTGATAAATGAAGTTCACCACGACCACTAACTTTAAAGCCATCAGAATCTGGCAATGTTTCAACCTTTAATCCAACATTAGTTTCAAGTTCCCGCATTAGTCTATCATGCAAGTGTCTATTAGTTAAATACTTACCACTTTCACCCGCAAAAGGGGAATCATTTACTAAGAAGTTCATTGATAAAGTTGGTTCTTCAATCTCAATTTTTGGAAGCGGATCAATATGGTCTTTATCACATATAGTATCGCCAATTGAAATGTGAGAACAACCAGCAACAGTTACAATATCCCCAAAATAAGCAGTAGCAACTTCTACCCTTTTAATGCCTTCATTGACAAATAATTTAGTTATTCTAAAGTTTTCTTTAGCACCATCATTTTTAGCAATTGCAACAGTTTCTCCAACACTTATTTTACCTTTATTAATTCTACCAATACCAAGTCTTCCAATATAATCATCATAAGCAAGTTGACTTATTTGCATTTGCAGAGGATCATTGATGTTTCCTTCAAAATGTTTAGTATTGTTAATAATAGTTTCAAATAAAGGTGTTAAATCAATACCTTCATCTCCCATATTATAAACCGCATAACCATTTCTAGCACTACCATAAAGAATTGGAAAATCTAGTTGTTCGTCAGTTGCCCCAAGTTCCATAAATAGATTAAATGTCATATCTACTACTTCTAGAGCTCTTTCATCCTTTTTATCAATTTTATTAATAAAAAGAATAGGATTTAAATTATTCTTTAGGGCGACACTCAATACAAATCTTGTCTGAGGCATAGGTCCTTCAGCAGAATCTACAAGTAAAATAACTGTATCAACTGTTTTAATAATTCTTTCAATTTCACTGGAAAAATCAGCATGGCCTGGAGTATCAACTATATTAATCTTATAATCTTTATATTTAATAGCACAGTTTTTAGCAGTGATAGTAATACCTCTTTCTTTTTCAAGATCACCGCTATCCATAACACAATCTACTAATTCTTCATTTTCACGAAATACACCACTTTGACGAAGCAAACCATCAACTAATGTTGATTTACCTGCATCAACATGAGCAACAACTGCAATATTTATTATTTTATCCATAAAACTCACCCTTTTTTCGCACTAATAGATAATAATACAAAGTCTTTAAAATGTCAAGTAGCATGTGTTTTTTTAGATAAAATCAATTAGTTTAGAGCATAAGTAGTAACTAAAATATCATTACTCGTAGTATATTCAATTACTAATTTATTCTTTTTCTTAACTATTAATAGACCAATAGTTTTATTGTGATTATCCCTTTTTATGTTTTTATCTACAAACTTCACATAAAACTCTAATTGAGATATATCATAATGTTGAAGTTCTCTTGTTTTAACTTCAACTACTACAAATGCATTTATTAAATAGTTAAAAAATAATAAATCTATTTTATAAGTCTTATTATCTATATGTATTTTATATTCATGACCAACAAGAGAAAAGCCTGTGCCCAATTCTAGAAATTTATCTTCAAGTAAAGATATAATATATTTATGAATTGCTTGTTCATCAATTTTATCCATGTTTTTATCTATCTTTAGAATTATTGGATCTTTTATCATATCTTTAATTGATAATGAAGTATTATTAGTATCACTAATAATTTCAATATGTTCTTTATCAGCATAAGATAATCTATCAAAAGCTTTATTTTTTATTTCTTTTCTTAACTCTCTTACAGATAGATTATTTAGTATAACTAAATTAATATAATAGTTTCTTTCATTCTCATTTTTTATAGGTAAAATGTAACGATAATGAGTCCAAGTTAATTGTTGGCTCACTGAGCCAACAATTGGAAATGATGTGTATAACAATCTCATTCTAGTTAAATTACTTTTATCATATCCCTTACCATATTTTTCACTTAATTTCTTTCCCCATTCACTAATTAAGTTATCTCCATACTTTGCTCTTTTTTCTCGCGCCTAGCTTCAACTATAAGTTTGCCTATATTCCAATAAGTAAGTAAAGTATTAGAGTTATCTCTTAGGGCATTTGCCTTTTTATTTGCCTCATTTTCAACAATTAACTCTTCGATGCTTTTAAAATAATTCATATAATCCTCCATTTAATTCAAAGCATAAGTAGTAACTAAAATATCATTACTTGTAGTATACTTAATAATATATTTATCATTTTCTTTAACTATTAATAAGCCTATTGTTTTATTATGATTAATATCTTTTATATTATCTTCTACATAGTTCACATAAAATTTTAATTGTCCTATATCAGTATGTTTTATTTTTCTAGTTTTAACTTCTACAACTACATATGCATTAAGTTTAACATTAAAAAATAATAAATCTATTTTATAAGTCTTATTATCCATATGTATTTTATATTCATGACCTATAAGAGCAAAACCTGTACCTAATTCTAGAAATTTATCCTCAAGTAAAGATATGATATATTTGTGAATTGTCAGTTCATCAATTTTATCTAGGCTTTTATCAGATTTTAGAATTATTGGATCTTTTATCATATCTTTAATTGATAATGAGGTATTATTAGTATCACTAATAATTTCAATATGTTCTTTATCAACATAAGATAATCTATCAAATGCTTTATTTTTTATTTCTCTTCTTAACTCTCTTACAGATAGATTATTTAGTATAACTAAATTAATATAATAGTTTCTTTCATTCTCATTTTTTATTGCTAAAACGCTGCGATAATGAGACCAACTCAATTTTGGGGACAGCGTCCCCAAAATTGGAAATTTTAAATACAATAAACGCATTTTAGCTAAATCAGATGTATCATATCCTTTCCCATATTTTTCACTTAATTTCTTACCCCATTCTTTAATTAAATTGTCGCCATACTTAGCTCTTTTCTCTCCACCTTGGGCTTCAACTATAAGTTTGCCTATATTCCAATAGGTTTGTAGTGTACTAGAGTTATCTCTTAGGGCATTTGCCTTTTTGCTGGCTTCATTTTCAACAATTAACTCTTCGATGTTTTTAAAATAATTCATATAATCCTCCATTTAATTCAAAGCATAAGTAGTAACTAAAATATCATTACTTGTAGTATATTTAATAACATATTTATCATTTTCTTTAACTATTAATAATCCTATTGTTTTATTATGATTAATGTCTTTTATATTATCTTCTACAAACTTCACATAAAAATTTAGTTGTCCTATATCAGTATGTTTTATTTTTCTAGTTTTAACTTCAACCACTATAAATGCATTTAATTTATAATTAAAGAATAATAAATCTATTTTATAAGTTTTATTATCTATATGCAATTTATATTCATGACCTATAAGAGCAAAACCTGTACCTAATTCTAGGAATTTATCTTCCAGTAAAGATATGATATATTTGTGAATAGCTTGTTCATCAATTTTATCTAGGCTTTTATCTGCTTTTAAAATTATTGGATCTTTTATCATATCTTTAATTGATAATGAGTTAGTATTATTAATAATTTCAATATGTTCTTTATCGGCATATGATAATCTATCAAAAGCTTTATTTTTTATTTCTCTTTTTAACTCTCTTACAGATAGATTATTTAAAACAACTAGATTAATATAATAATTTCTTTCGTTCTCATTTTTTATAGATAATATTTGAATATAGTGAGTCCAACTCAATTTTGGAATCACTGATTCCAAAATTGGAAAATCTAAATAAAACAGCCTCATTTTAGCAAGATATGAACTATCATATCCCCTCCCATATTTTAGACTTAATTTCTTACCCCATTCTTTTATTAAACCATTACCATACTTGGCTCTTTTCTCACCACCTTGGGCTTCAACTATAAGTTTGCCTATATTCCAATAGGTTTGTAGTGTACTAGAGTTATCTCTTAGAGCATTTGCTTTTTTGCTGGCTTCATTTTCGATAATTAATTCTTCTATATTTTTAAAATAATTCATGTGTTTTCCTCCATATGAGGACATATTCTAACATAAAGATAGTGCGAATTTTGTCGAATTAACGAATGAAAGTGCATTTTTTTAATTTTTTACTTAGTTTTAGACAAAAACAAGGACAATTTTGAATTCAGTGATTCCAAAAATTCTAATGTAGGTCAATCAAATTAGTTATTTACCTATACCACCTAGTTGAAAGTTCATACTATAATGTAGGGAGGAAATAAAATGTTATTTGATGATAATTTGGGATTTATAGCTTATAGTTTATATCCAAATATGATGAATGGTAATAATACTAGTAATAATTCTGATAATAATTCTGATTTAGTTTCAGTTAGTGAAGGTTTTATGAAAGGTAATATGTTTGCAAGTGAATATAAACCTTACAAGAATTATGCCTGTAAAAAAATAATTCCTAAAACTAAAAAAGAAGAAGAATTATTAGAAATAATGGAATTATCTTTTGCAATCAATGATTTAAATTTATATTTAGATCTACATCCGCATGATAGAGAAATGTTAGAAAAATTTAATAAATTAGTAGAAATTTCATGCCAAAAAGAAATGGAATATGTTAAAACTTATGGTCCACTTGAAGTAATAGATAGTGATTCAAGTTCAAGTTTTGAATGGATTAAAAATCCATGGCCTTGGGAAAGAGAGGATGATACAAAGTATGTTTAAGTATGTAAAACATTTAGCTTATCCAGTTAATATTACTAAGAAAGATTTAAAAATGGCTAAATTAATAGTAACTCAATTCGGAGGACCAGCTGGAGAACTTGGAGCAACACTTAGATATTTTTCTCAAAAATTTACTATGCCTGATGAGATGGGAAGAGCATTGCTTAACGATATTGCTACTGAAGAACTCGGTCACATGGAAATGGTAGCTACAATGGTTCATCAACTTATGAAAAATGCTACAATTGAAGAAATTAAAGAAGCCGGTTTAGAACAATATTATACTGAACATAATAAAGGAGTATACCCATGTAATGCAAATGGCATACCTTTTGATGCTATGTCTATTGCTGTAACTTCTGATCCTCTTACAGATTTATCGGAAGATATGGCAGCAGAACAAAAAGCTCGCAGCGCTTATGAAAATTTAATCAATTTAGCAACAGATCCAGCAGTAATAGAACCACTACTATTTTTAAGACAAAGAGAAGTAATACATTTTAATCGTTTTAAAGAATTATATGATTATTATGTAAAGTTAGGTTATTAAATCAAGTGTAAAAGCTTGATTTTTTTCTTGTATGTATTTTTTCTAACATCTTCCCATTCATTAAATTTAATAAGTATATATTGCGTAATATACCCTAAATAAATTGAAAAATTGTCTATATTAAGGTATAATTAATTAGGGTGATAAAAATGGCAAAGAAAAAGAAATCAAAGGAAAGTAGTGCCACAAGTAGTTATAGTGTTGAACTTATTGGCCTTATCCTTATATTAATAGGTATAATTGGATTTGGTTTTGGCTTTGTTGGTTCACTAATAAAGAAATTTGCTATGTTTTTGGCGGGGGCTTGGTGGATAGTTGTTTTAATATTTACAATAATTTTAGGTATATATATGTTATATAAAAGAAAGATGCCTAAATTTACTAGTGGGAAGTTGATTGGTTTATATTTAATATTTATTATAATTTTAGTTGCTAGTCATTTTGAATTTTTGAATTTGGCAGATAATCCTGGGGATATATTTAAAGCAACATATGATAATTTTATGGAAAGAATTTCTAGTATTACTGCAAATAATGCCTTAGAGACTAGTGGGACAACTTCTGTAGTAATTGGTGGAGGTTTTATCGGAGCAACATTTATTACGCTTTTATATAGTTTATTTGGTAAAACTGGTTCAATTGTAATATTAGTTATTATAGGTATTTTTGCAGCTGTTTTAACATTTAATGTTAATTTATCAAATATATTTAGTAAAATATTTGGAACATTTAAACATAAGAAAAAAGAAAAGAAAGAAGTTAGTAGTGATGAAGTAATAACTACAAATAGCAATGATATTGAAGTAAAAGAAGAACCTAAGCAAGATAAAATTGTTATTACAAGTATGGATGAATTGAAACAAAAACCAATTGAACAAGAATCTTTGGAACCTAAAAAAAGGCAAGAAGATATTTATGAAAGTACAACATATACGCTTCCTAAGTTTAATGAAATTTTTGATCCAATAAAACAAAAAAAGATCAATTCAACAGAATTTACTAAAAGCAATAAAGAAATACTTGAGCGAGTACTTAGAGATTTTGGAGTAAATGCTAAAGTTGTGGAAATACATATCGGACCTGCAGTTACCGAATATGAACTTACTGTTCCAGCCGGAACAAAGGTAAGTCGGATTGTTAATATTAATAAAGAAATAGCCCTAGCCTTAGCTGCGAAAGATGTTATTATTCAAGCACCGATTCCTGGTAAAAGTACTATTGGGGTAGAAATTCCTAATCCTACAATTAGTAGTGTTACTTTAAGAGAAGTATTAGAGTCTCCACAAAATTTAAAAAGTGATGCGAAGATTTGTGCTGCTTTAGGTAAAGATATTATGGGTACACCAAAAGTTATGGATTTAACTAAGATGCCGCACTTGCTTGTTGCTGGATCTACTGGATCAGGTAAATCAGTATGCATCAATGGTATTATTGCATCAATATTAATGCGTTATAAACCTAATGAAGTAAAACTTGTATTAGTTGACCCTAAAAAAGTGGAACTTACTAATTATAATGGTATTCCTCACCTACTATGTCCAGTAGTAAGTGATCCTAAAAAAGCTAGTTTAACACTGCAACAAGTAGTATCCGAAATGGATAAAAGATTTACTTTGTTTAGTGAATGTGAAGTTAAAAATATTTCGGGATATAATGAATTAATTGAAAAAGAAAATAAAAAACACCCAGAAAAAATGCAAGCTAAGATGCCATACATTGTCGTAATTATCGATGAACTTGCGGATTTAATGCTTGTTGCCTCTAAAGAGGTGGAAGATTCTATTACAAGAATTACTCAACTTGCTAGAGCTGCAGGAATACATTTAATTGTTGCAACTCAAAGACCATCAACAGATGTTATAACAGGTTTAATTAAAAATAATATTCCATCGCGTATATCATTCGCGGTTTCTAGTCAAATAGATTCGCGGACTATACTTGATCAACCAGGAGCTGAAAAATTACTTGGTAAAGGTGATATGCTATACTTTCCTATGGGAGATAGTGCTCCAACTAGAATTCAAGGTTGTTTTATCAATGATGATGAAATAAAAAGATTGATTGATTATTGTAAGAGTCAAGCAACTGTCAAGTATAATGAAGAATTTGAAAACGTAAGTACAAATACTTCTAGTGGTTCAACTAATTCTTATGCTGGTGAAGATGATGACGCTTATAATGAAGTGGTAGAATTTGCCATTCAAACAGGAAAAATCAGTGCTTCTTTAATTCAAAGAAGATTTAGATTTGGATATAATAGAGCTGCTAGACTTATGGATTTACTAGAAGCGCGTGGTATTGTTGGTCCACAAAATGGATCAAAGCCAAGAGAAGTTTTAGTAAAATTAGAGAAAAATGATGAAGAAGTATAAAAAAAAGTCTATTAAATTTTTAAAATTTATGATAATATATTAATGGAAGGTAGGTTATAAAATGGCTGATAAAAAAGCAACAAATGAAACAAAAGAAGTAAAAAATGCAACTCAAACGATTACTCCAAAAACAATTTACATTATTATCGGAGTGGTACTTGCTGTAATACTTATTGTGATTTACATATATCGGGTTAATCAAGTAAGAAAAGAAGAACAAATAACTAATAGTTATTTACTAACAACTGATACTGTTAGTTTAGAAATTAAAAATTTAGATGAAGTAAGTCAAATTCTTGCTGAAGCACCTCAAAGTGGTTATTTTGTATTAATTACTTATACTGGAGATGCGGAAACTTATGCTCTTGAAGAAAGCATAAAAGGAATAATTGATGATTATAAGTTAAATGATGTATTTTATTATTTGAATGTATTAGATATTATGGAACAAGATAATTATATTACAAGAATTAATAATGCATTTAACACTGATGAAATAGATAAAATACCAACAATTCTATATTATCAAGATGGTGAACTTGTGTATGTAGTTGAAAGAGATGATGATAATATCATTAATGCTGGAGACTTACAAAAGTTATTAGATATATATGAATACGAAGGTCAATAAAGACCTTTTTTTAAAGGAGTAAAATATGATAAATGTAGTTTTATTTGAACCAGAAATTCCTCAAAATACTGGTAATATAATGCGGACTTGTGTTGCAACTAATGCCGTGTTACATTTAATTAAACCATTAGGTTTTGAAATAGATGATAAACATTTAATTCGTAGTGGTGTTAATTATATTGATAAATTAAAATGGTTTGTTTATGAAAATTATGAAGAATTTTTAAGTAAGAATCCCAATGGTAAATTTTACTTTTTAACTAGATATGGGCATAAACCCCCGACAGAATTTGATTTTAGCAATAAAGATGAAAATATTTATTTAGTATTTGGTAAAGAATCAACTGGAATACCAAAAAACATTTTAAAACCACACATTGATAATTGCATAAGACTACCTATGAGTAATAATGTTAGATCTCTAAATTTATCAAATACTGTATCTATTATGGTTTATGAAGTATTAAGACAACGAAACTACCCTAACCTATATTTTGATGAACCACATAAAACTAAAACAGAAATTGAAGATTTTGTGGATTAAAAAAAGAAAATTAGTTTTTCCTTTTTTTAAATTCCATAATTATCTAACCAATCTTCAAAAGCTGTTAATGAGTAACTACCAAAGAACCCTCCGGCTTGCTTGCCATCCTTTATAATTATCACACATGGAGTAAAGCCATAGTCATTAATGAAATTACCAAATGTATCAGTTACTTCTTCACCAACTCCTGCTTCATCAACAGTTGTTGTAGTTTCCATATCAAGTAATTCTACAAGTTCTTCCCAGTTCGCTCCACTTCGATCAACTTCAGAAAGATCTAAATATTGAGTTATATAATTATTATTAATTTGAGCAACTTGCAATGTTGGTAATAATTCATGACATACTGTACATGTTTCACGACCTATATAAAGGACATAAGTACTATCAGTATCTTCAAACATATCTAGAACATCAGCAACTCCAACAGTATGCATCATTGATACATCATAGTCATTATCTTCTTCTCTACTACAAGCATTAACAAAACCAAGAATTATTGCAACAAGGAGTAGAACCATAATTATGTAACTATACATATTTAATTGTTTAAAGTTTTTAGTATAATTTCTTTCATCTTTTGCCATTTTTCCACCTCGTCAATATTATTACATAATTTAATAAAATGTGCAACAGAAATAATGCATTAATTTATTCAAATTGCATATAATAAATTAGAAAGTCAAGGTTGACTTTCTAACAAAAGTGTGGTATATTAAATTCACATGGAAATTATATAATTGGTTGCATTGAGAAGATTAATTTCGAGGAACATATTAGTCAACCAAATAATTTCATCGATGAATAGCGTTGTGAAGATTAATTTCGAGGAACATATTAGTCTATTCTTGTTATAGGAAACTCTATTATATAGGGTTTCCTATTTATATATCAGGAGGTTTGTATGGTAAATGGAGAGATATATAATATTGATTTTAGTGGTAATAAAGGTTCAGAAATTAATAATATTCATTTAGGCATTATATTTAAAATACCCGGAATAAATAACATGGTGTTTTGTATACCACTTACTAGTCCTAAAGTAAAGCATTTTAAAACCATTAAAGATTTTAATTCAAGAAATTATTTAGAACTCAAATATCAAAATCTTGTATATATAGACCAAACTGATTCCATTGCTTTATTAGATCAAATGCGAAGTATATCAGTTAAAAGACTACTAAATAAATATCACAAAAATACTATTTTAAATAATAAAAACATTAAATTATTAACAACAAAGGCAACTAAATATTTAAAAAATATTTTAAAATAAAAGAAACTATAAAAACGGAGTAATTTTTACTCCGTTTTTACTCCGAAATATATAAAAAATATAGAAAATATAGAAAATATAGAAAATATGGGAAATTTAGACAATAAAAAACCCCGAAAATACGGGTTTTATTGCTTATAATGGTGGCTCGTTTGGGATTCGAACCCAAGACCCTTTGATTAAAAGTCAAATGCTCTACCTACTGAGCTAACGAACCAATATATAAAAAAATAAATGGCTGCCTCGGCTGGGTTCGAACCAGCGGAATGTCAGAGTCAAAGTCTGATGCCTTACCACTTGGCTACGAGGCAATAAAAATGGTGGGGAGATGTGGATTTGAACCACAGAACCCGAAGGAACAGATTTACAGTCTGCCGCGTTTGACCACTTCGCTATCTCCCCAAATGGTGCCGACAGAGAGAGTCGAACTCCCAACCTACTGATTCATACTACTATAGTTTTCACTACCACTTAATGTGTTTGTAGTCTGGACTTTCTCTTAACCATATTCATAAGAACTTAGGTTCATCGTATAAAGTCTCTACACTCGGTATCAACCTAGCTCGGGATTGACATATAAACTATTGTTTACTTAGTTTTCCCCGAATTAGCGATGTCCACCTTAATTGTTTCCAACTAAGGGTGCAAGATAGTTCAAGTGACTAATCGTCTCTATCCCACAAGTCAGTTGCGCTGCCAGTTACGCTATGTCGGCGTATAAAATAAAATGGTGGGCGCTATAGGACTCGAACCTATGACCCCCTGCTTGTAAGGCAGGTGCTCTAACCAACTGAGCTAAGCGCCCATTAACTCCTGATGACATTTCAAATTATATCAAATCATTAAGAGTTTTGCAATGGTTTTTTGAACTTTTTTTAATAAATTAGGTTATTTTTTATAGCATATGGTAAAAAATGGTCTTTAATTGATGCGGATATGTTTAAATCATCCCCTAATTTATACCAATGGTAATGTAAAATCTCTGCATTAGTAGTAAGTTCCACATCAATTTTTTTATGACAAATAAATATAGTCATCTCTATCATTTTATTCGGATCACTCGCAGCATGTTCCGAAAAAGTAAAAAGTTGTTCCAAGTCACTTTCCGATATTGTAAAATTATTATGAATCTCTTCGCTTACTTCTCTTATTGCAGCTTCAATTAAAGTTTCTCCAACTTCTACTCCTCCACCAACTAAAGTCCAAGAATTTGTTTTACTACTTTTATGGGACTGAACAATTAATAACTTACCATCTTCTATAAAAGCTATCCCTACTACTTTTTGCATCATAAATAACTATCCCTCTTTTCATAATCATCATTTATATATATTTTACTTAAATTTCTATTTAAAACACTCATTAAATAATATCTATTAGTTTTTAAAATAGTTAAAAAGTCATATATTTCTCGCTCTTCATTAACAATATATACTTTATCATGAATAGATACATCACTAGCACTAACTATTATATGATCAATATCATCAGCAATAATATCTCTTTTGTAATTATTAATGCCCACAAACTTAATTGCTTTAGTAATACCATCTTTATGACCAATTGGAATTACTGCAATATCCATATCTTCTTTAGCAATATAGTTTCTGCCAATTAAATCACCTTTAGAAATGTGACCCGTTTGCATAACCTCACTAGTTATAGAAAATATAAGTTTTAAATCAATATTAGGAAATTCTAAATCACCATATTTTTTCTCAATGCTTTTAATTTTTAAGTTGGTAAGTAAGCCCTCATTAACATTTTCTTCAATACCAACTAAAGATAAATCAAATCTTATACCACTTACATAATCTAGTTTTTTATGATACATTAATGGTTCATTTAAATGAATAATTAAATTTCTATCTAAGTACTCACTAATAAGACTATAAAACTGATTAACTTGATGATAGTAAAATTCATCTTCAATACCTATACTAGTTAAATCAGAATAAAACCCTTCAATTATTAAATGTTCATTATTATCAATTATATTAATTGCTTCATCTAACTGTGCTTTACTACTTATACCCATTTTATTAGATGAATTATCAATTAAAATATGCAAGACTAAATCATCTTTAAGTTTTAATTCATTAATCTTTTTTAGATAATCTAGACTAGGTATGGTTAGAGCAATATTATTATTTATAGCATCATAAACATTATCTATATCAACATAATAATTAACCAGGATTTTAATATCGGGATTAAATCTTCTAACTAAAATAGCATCTTGTATAGGGCCCACCAAGCAATAATTAACCCCTGCACTAGCTAGGGTATTAACTATTTTTAATCCCATACCATATGCATTATCTTTAAGATTTGCAAAAATATATTCATAATCACTATAACTTTTAGCAAGAATACTTGCATTATCATATAATTTTTTTAAATCTATTTCTAATATTGTATTAAACTTCATAATATACCTCTTTAAATATTATAGCATCTTTTAAAATTTATTCAATAAATTAATTGCTATACATTTTTGATTTACATATAACTTTTTGTCGAATTTTTTATTGTTTTGTCGATTAATGTCGAATCGCTTGCAAATAGAAAAATAACCATTATAATAGATAACTGTTACTCAAAGTGGGAGTGTCTGTTTGGCTGAGTATTCGACTGGCATCAGGGGTTTTTGTGCCTTTGAGAGTGATGGAGAAAGGAAAAACTATGGATAGTTATTTATTTAACCAATTTGTAATAATCGTGTTGTTTTATCTTTTAGATAAAAGCATTGAAAAAAGGCACCGAAAATAGTGCCCGCTAGTTTTTAGCAGGTGCTATCCACAATGGGTAACACTTACATATATAATATACCAAATTTTATATTTTATTACAATATAGAATTGAAAATTTTTTATATAAATTGAAAGTACTAGAGGAATTATGAAATTAGATGAATATCAATTAGAAGCTGTAAAAACACTTAATAATACTTTACTAATCGCTGGGGCAGGAGCTGGTAAAACATTCACTATTGTCAAAAAAATAGAATACTTAATAGATAATAATATCTGTACTGAAGATGAAATATTAGTTATATCATTTACTAATAAAAGTGTTGATGATTTAAAAAAGAAAATAGATAAAAATATAGATATTTATACTTTTCATAAACTAGCTATGCATATATTAGATGATTATAATGTTACTTATAATTTAGTAAGTGATACTTATTTAACATATATAGCTAATGAGTTTTTTTATACATTAAATGATGAAGTGATGCAAATAGAAATACTTAAATATTTTAAAGAGTGTAACTATAATAAATTTTTAGATAGTTATAAATATAAAGAATTTATTAGAGTTATTACAAATATAATAAAGATATATAAAACTAATGATTTAAGTAAAGAAGATATAATCAAAAATTATCATAAAGATAAATTTTTAAGTAAATATATGTATATTATTAAAAATGTTTATGAGAGTGAACTTAAGAGTAATAATTCTTATGATTTTGATGATTTAATAATTAATGCTACAAATATTTTAGATAAATTTTATAAATATAAATTTATTATTGTTGATGAATTTCAAGATACATCTATCATTAGATTTAATTTAGTTAATAAATTAAGAGAACTTAATAACGCTACACTTTTTGTTGTTGGTGATGATTATCAATCAATATATCATTTCTCCGGGTGTGATATAAATTTATTTTTAGATTTTCCTAAACTTATTCCTAATTCTAGGGTACTATATCTTAAAAATACTTATCGTAATAGTCAAGAACTTATTAATATTGCTGCCTCTTTTATTATGAAAAACAAAAGGCAATTAAAAAAAGATTTAATAAGTAATAAACACATTGATAAACCGATTGAATTTATTTATTATCTAAATCCTAAAAAAACTTTTAAAAAGCTTTATAAAAAAGTAAAAAGTATTAATGAAGATGTCCTTGTTTTAGGAAGAAATAATTTTGATATTAAAGTATATAGTGATGATGAGGTAAATTATTTAACTGTGCATTCATCTAAGGGATTAGAAGCCGAAAATGTGATACTAATTAATATGGTTGATAATGTATATGGTTTTCCTAATAAGATAGTTAATAATAAACTTTTAGAAGGAATGCATCCTAGTGATAAATCTTATGCTTATGCTGAGGAGAGAAGACTATTTTATGTTGCTTTAACTAGAACTAAAAATAAAGTTTATATAATGGTACCAATATTTAATAAATCGGTCTTTATTAGGGAATTAAAAAAGATGATTAAAAATTAACCATCTATTTCTTCAAAACGATATTTTTGTAAAACATCAGGATATTTAGTTTTATCAACTAAACTTATAAATTCATTATAGTCTCTGACCCAAATATCTTTAGTTGCCACATTTTGATATACGACTTTTAGTGATAAATCTTCACTATCTTTAGCTATTGCTATAACTTTATAGATATGACCTTTAAAATGTTTATAAAGACTATTTACTTTTACTTGTCTTGGCATCTTTTTTTTCGCGTCTTTCAGGTTTTGGCAAACATTCCTTGCGTGATAAATTAAGTCTACCACGATTATCATAACCTAAAGATTTAACCATTATTTCATCACCAACAGATACAACATCACTTGGTTTTTCTATGCGTTTATGGTCAAGTTGTGATACATGAACCAAACCTTCACATCCTGGCCATAGTTCAACAAATACACCGAAATCTTCGACCTTTGTGACTTTACCAGTATAAATTTTGTCATCTTCAACTACTCTAACGACATCTTCAATCATCTTACGAGTTTTAGCAATAATATCTTTATCGGTATGATATATAATTACTCTACCATCATCCTCAAGATCAACTTTAACGGCATCCTTATCATTAACAGTACTCACATTTGAAGCTTCAAGAATAATTTTGGTAATCATATCTCCACCACGACCGATGACATCTTTAATCTTATCAGGATCAATTTCAAATGTTTCAATTTTTGGTGCATACTTACTAACTTCTTTACGTGGTTCAGCAATGGCATCATGCATTACATCAAGGATTTCTAAACGAGCTTTTTTAGCTTGAGCTAATGCTTCTCCTAAAATTTCTTTGGTTACACCTTTAATTTTGATATCCATTTGAAGAGCAGTAATACCATCCCTAGTTCCTGCAACTTTAAAGTCCATATCTCCCATATGATCTTCCAAACCTTGAATATCGGTAAGAATTGTATATTTAGAGCCATCCGGACTAGTAATAAGCCCCATAGCAATACCCGCAACTGGTGCTTTTATTGGAACACCTGCAGCCATTAAACTTAAGCAACCAGAACAAATTGTTGCTTGGCTTGATGAACCATTACTTTCAAGTACTTCTGATACTACTCTTATTGTATATGGGAATTCTTCTTCACTTGGAATAACTTGGGCTAAGGCTCTTTCACCTAGGGCTCCATGACCGATTTCTCTTCTACCAGGAGAACCATATCTTCCTACTTCCCCAACAGAGAATTGTGGGAAATTGTAATGAAGCATAAATCTCTTTGAATCTTCAATACCTAAACCATCAAGGATTTGGTGTTCGCCGATGGCTCCTAAAGTGGTTGTTGCAAGTACTTGAGTTTCACCACGAGAAAATAAAGCAGAACCATGAGTACGAGCAAGCAGGTCAACTTCAGCATGAAGTGGTCTTATTTCATCCATTTTTCTGCCATCTGGACGAATATGTTCATCAGTTATTAATCTTCTTACTTCCCCAGCTTCAATACTTACTAAAACTTTACTTACTTGGGCAATTTTTTTATCTAGTTCTTCATTATCCGCATAAACTTCTTTAAAGTGTTCTATCGTATTTTCTTTTACTTCATCGATTTTTGCATATTTTTCAAGCTTTTCTTTTATTTGAATAGCAGCCAGCATATCTTTAGTTGCATATTCTTTTACTGCACTTTCTAATTCCGGATCAATTTCCGCTTTTTCAAGTTCAATTTTTGGAACTCCTATTTCATCAATAATTTTTTGTTCAAATTCACATAATACTTTAATATTTTCATGAGCAAACATTAGAGCATCAAGCATAACTTCTTCACTTAATTCTTTGGCTCCTGCTTCAACCATGCATATTGCATCTTTTGTACCCGCAACAGTTAAATTTAAATCACTTACTTCAGCTTGTTCTGCTGTTGGATTAATTACAAATTCGCCATTAACTCGTCCAACAATTACACCAGCAACTGGACCATCAAAGGGAATGTTACTAATTCCAAGACATAATGATGAACCAAAAAGGGCTGTAATTTCTGGTGAATTATCTTGATCAACTGATAAAACAGTATTGATAACTTGAATTTCATTTCTTAAATTTTCATCAAACATTGGTCTGATTGGGCGATCAATTAATCTTGCTGCAAGAGTTGCTGCATCACTAGGACGACCTTCTCTTTTAATAAATCCTCCAGGAATTTTACCTACTGAATATAATCTTTCTTGATATAATACAGTAAGTGGGAAAAAGTCTTGACTTACCATATTTTTCCCCATAACACAAACAGATAAAACTGCTGTATCACCATAACGAACTAATACTGAACCATTAGTTTGTTTAGCAAGTTCTCCAGTTTCAACAACTAATTTTCTACCATTAAAATCTAATTCATATACTTTCTTCATATTACCTCTTTCTAAAATAAAAAGACACTAAAAACAAGTGCCCTTTAATTATTTTCTTAAATTTAGTTTTTTAATTACTTCACGATAACTTACAACATCTCTTGTTTTTAAGTAGTCAAGTAATTTCTTACGACGACCAACTTTCATAAGTAGACCTCTTTTAGAATGATAATCATGCTTATGTTCTTGTAAATGTTTTGTTAAGTTATTAATTTCATAAGTTAGTATTGCAACTTGAACTTCTGCACTACCAACATCATCTTTAGATTTAGCAAATTCTTTAATAATTTTTGCCTTTTCTTCTTTACTTAAAGCCATAATATCCTCCTTACTTTATAATCGGTTTAAACTGAGCTAGTGTTTGGAGTAAACAACTAACCAAGTAAAACTTCTATATCTATTATATTTTAAAACTCAACACTTTTCAAGTAATTATTTTAAAGATGCTAATAATTCATCTTTTTTCATTGTTGAATAACCTTTGATGCCTTTATCTTTTGCTAAAGCTTTTAATTCCGCTAAAGTTTTTTTAGATAAATCTTCAGTTTCTTTAACTACTTCTTTCTTTTCTTCCTTTTTAACTTCTTTTACTTCTTCTTTTTTGGCATCAGCTTTTGCTTCTACCTTTTTAGGAGCTACAACTTCACCATTTAAAGCTTTTTTAGCTGTTTCAACTAAAGCTGCAAAACTTTTAGAATCATCAATAGCCATTTCTGAAAGCATCTTTCTGTTGATTTCGATACCTGCTTTAGTTAAACCATTGATAAACTTAGAATAACTTATATCGTTTTCACGACATGCAGCATTAATTCTAGTAATCCATAATTTTCTAAAGTTTCTCTTATTTTGTTTTCTATCACGATATGCATAAGCACCACTGTGGAATAATTGTTCTTGAGCAGTCTTATATAATCTATGTTTACTTCCAAAATAACCTTTTGCTTCTTTTAATACTTTTCTTCTTCTATTTTTGGAAACATTTCCACCTTTAACTCTTGCCACTTGCTATTCACCTCAATTCTAGATAACAGATTTTAATCTGTTTCTATCTCCTTTACTTAAAGTACCCTTATTTCTTCTTTGTCTAACTTCCTTAGCTGAATCTTTTCCAGTTTTATGGTTACTTCCACTCTTCATATAGGTAAGTTCACCATTTTTCTTCTTCATAAATACTTTTGCACTTGATTTATGAGTTTTTTGTTTGCATTTTGCCATAATTATTTCTTCCCTTCTTTATTTTTTGGTGCTAAAATCATAGACATTTGTCTACCATCAAGTTTTGGTTCAAGTTCAATTGTTGAAACATCACTTAGGCTATCTGCAAATCTAAGTAAAACTTCTTGTCCTTGTTCTGGTCTAGCCATCTGACGACCTTTGAATCTAATAAATGCTCTTATTTTGTGACCTTTTTCTAAATATTCTTTAGCATTTCTTCTTCTAGTTTCAAAGTCATTAATATCAATAGTAACCGACAAACGATATTCCTTCATATCTTTGTTAGCTTCTCTTTGTTTCTTTTGAGTTTCTTTTAACTTCTTTTGCTTTTCATAACGGTATTTATTATAATCCATTATTTTAGCTACTGCTGGAGTTGAATTTGCACTCATAAGCACTAAATCTAATCCCGCATAGTTAGCTAAAGTTAGAGCATCTTCTAACCGTTTTACTCCCATTTTTTCGCCATTTGGACCAATAACCATCAATTCAGGTATTTTGATGTTTTCATTAATTTGCATTTCAATATTATTTGCTATGTTAAGCACCTCCATACATTAAAAAATGAATACATAATTGTATCCACTTAAAAACCATTTGAAAAATATTTCGGCTTTTTACCCATTACCTTTGGTAATCAGGTGGATACAAATCGCTTTCCTTTTTTAACAACACCATTAGTTTACACTAATATTTTATGTTTGTCAATCATTATTTTGCTAATATTAGCCAATTTTTTATTATTTTAGTCTTTTTCTAACTAAATTTTTAGCTTTTTTAGTATTATGGCCATTTCTTATTTCTAATATTTGTTCTTTTAATACCGCTTTAGTATAATAAACGGCTTCATCAAAATCTAGTTCTTTATCAACAAAATCATATTTTATTTGCATTTTCTCCCATATTTCTTCATGTCTTTTAATAAATTTTTTGTTTAAGAATTCTGCATCCAAATTTCCTAAATTTTCACCATATATTAAACACATCATTTGAAAATACAAATTGAATTTATCGGCATCATAATCTGTTCCATGTAATTTGTAAATATCATAAAAATCCTTTACTCTCGTATTTAATATATCTTCTCTTCTATTATGAGCAATAATATATAATTTTTCGGCAATATGTTCTTCAAAAGAAGGAGTATTTATATAAAATTCTTTATCTCCTTGAAATAATGGTTCGACTTTTTTGAATTGTGGCTCGAAAATTGCAATATTATTAGGTTTAAAATCAATAGGTATTGCAATAATCATTTCTTTATCATCAGGATATTTAACTTTAGCGTTAATAACCATCTTATAAATGCCATTTATAGTTTTTCTTGGAATATGACTCATATCAAAAGTTACTACATCATCTAAAGAATTATAAATTGCCGTATAAAAAACATCTAAAGGGATATTATTTAAATATGTTGAAGATAAATCAATATCAAGCACTGGTCTACTTAAACTATTTAAATGAACATATTGACTAAAACTACCCTTTACTAACAAAGTACCATAATTAACTTCGGACATTCTTTCTAAAAGCATTCTCGCATAGTAAGTTGTATAAGCAGCAGTTGGAGAAATCCCCAGCCTTTTTGCCTCACTATTTATAAATGCCTTGTGTTGATTTAAATTCTTAAATTCCATAAATCCTCCATTAATGGCAAATATATTATCACAAAATTTTAAAAATGGCAAATTTTCCTATTCAATAACTAAATTATAAGTTATAATATTGTTAAGAAAGTGGTGTTTAAATGAATTATAATATTCGAAAGTTTGTTATTTGTTTTGTGATAATAGTTGTTATTGTTAATATAGCTACAGCTTATTTTAGTAGTTATAATCCTGAAGAAAGTACTGGGTTTAATGATTATGCTAGAATTACTGATGTAGAGTATCAAGCAATTATTTTAGATGAAGAGACAAATGGTGGTAGTGCTCATATTACTGAAAAGTTAACTTTTGATGTTCATGCTGCGAGAAAAGATAATTTATTTTGGGAATTATGGCGAGCACTTCCAGAACAAACAATCGATGGACTTAGAGTTGATTATGAAGTATTATCAGTTAAACAAATTAATCCTGATGGAACAGAAATAGTTTATGAAGAAAGTCCTAAACTTTATTGGTATGACTCGGATTATACTGATGAGCCTTATGGCCCTTATAAGTGGTATCATAGCATGGGACCATATAATGAATATTTAAGAAGATATGAATGTGTATTATTTTATGTTGATGGACTGTACCGCGAGGAAGTAACTTATGAAATAGAATATATTATGCATAATGCGGCATTTAAATATAGTGATGTATCAGAACTTTATTTATCAATGTATTCAGAAGAAACTATTAAATATTTAGATTCATTTAAAGGAGAAATATTAATTAAAAATAGTGATATGCCATCTAGGGGCAATTACATTGCTCATACTTATGGCACAAATAATGGAACATTTACTATAGAAGAATCAAGTACTAAAAATCCGGGATATTATACCTTTAGTTTTGATTTAGATAAAGATGATTTAAAATTTAGAAGTTATAATCAATATTTAGAATTTACCTTACTTTCATTTAATGAAGATTATCATAAATTTACTGATTATGCTCCAGATAATAATTATTCTTGGGATGTCTATTTAGAAGAAGCTAAAGAAAATATGGCTGAATATGATAGTACTTATACCAAAATTAATCAAGAAAAACCTTTATATATTACGGGCGCTATAGTTATTTCCCTATTCTTATTTATCTATATTGTCTATCGGGATAAAAATATTCGTACTAAATATTTAGCTAAAAAACCTAATCAAGAAATTCTTTACTACCGAGATATTCCATCTAAACTAGATCCTTATTTTGCAGCTACTTTAGTTTTTGCTAAATCTAGGAAAAAAGTAAATATGGATGATATTTATTCAGCCCTATTACTAAATTTAGTTCGTAAAGGTTATATAGAACTTAAAACAATTGATGGAACAAATAATTATAATAAACAATCTAATGTTTTAATAAATATATTATATACTCCAAATAAGGAAGCTAAAACTATTTATAATACTTCCCTAAATGATGCCTTAAAAAAGAATGCTATTAATAATAATTCAAATGTAAATAAAAATACCCTTATTAATATACCGAAGATAAATAAAAATGGTAAAATGTTAGAAGATTTAACCCCAAATGAAGAAGCATATTTTAATTTTATTAATAATTTTGCTGTGGGTGGTAGTATTTCTTTAAATGATTTTCAATCTAGTATTTCTAGAAATATTAATACAACTGAAGCTTTTGTAACAAGAGTTGATAATTCTATTAAAACCATTGGAATGAATAAAAATTATTTTAAAGAAGCAAATTATGAAAAATATCAAAAATCTACTAATAATTTAACTAAAACTTATATTATTTTAGCTGCTTCTATTATGATTTTAGGAAATTTTGCAATTTATCATAACCCTATTGGTTTAACTAATACTGCCCTACTTATTTTAAGTATTTCTTTACTTATTTGTGCATTTTTATTAAATAAATTTGCTAAAAATTATGCACTACTTACAGAATTTGGTGAAGAAGAATATATTAAATGGTATGCTTTATATAATTTTTTGAATAGTGCTACTTTAATGAATGAAAAACAAGTTGTTGAGTTACCTTTATGGGAAGAATATTTAGTTTATGCAACAGCCTTTGGTATATCCGATAAAGTTATTAAAGCCTTAAAAATAAATTGTCCAGATTTAACAAATAGTGTTATGTTGAGTAATAATTATTATTTATCTCATAGCTTTATTACTTATAATAGAGCGATTAGACATACGACATATCGGGCGTATAGATCGAGTGTTCATTCTAGAAGTTATGGTTCATTTGGTGGTGGATCAAGCTTTTATGGAGGTGGCGGCCGCGGTGGTGGTGGCGGCGGTGGAGGCCACTAAAAAAGGGACTGTTAGGAGTTTAATTTCTTGACAGTCCTTTTGTTTCTACCAAAAATCTTCATCATCAATATTATGTTTTTTTGGTACTTTTTTTAATTTAGCTTTTTTAGGTAATTCAAAACCATTGGTGTATAAAATATTTATACCATTCTTCCTGTATTTATTTAGTATTTCATTTAAATCGGGATTTATTTTATCACTCTTTACTATTATATTTTTAATACCATTATTTTTAAAATAATTTGATGTTGGTAAATCTTGGGAATATATATCATAAGAATTATCAAATAAAGATTTATCTTTGCGATATCTATTTAATCTATTACTATCTAATAAAAATACTGGAGGAGCATCATCTACCACATCTTTATCTTTTAAAATTGTTGCTCCCCATATTAATAATGCCGCAATACTTGAGTTATTAACTAAAGACCTGGATTTAGGCAAAGGATAAGGAGAATTAAAAAGTGGTACTAAAGTGTAGCCGAAATTTATTAGAGCAATACCTTCTTTAATTGTCTTATCCCCATCTTCATCAATAATTATCGCAGTATCACTCCTTAACTTATCAACATAAAAAATATGAGGTATTTCATAATCTACTATATCTTTTAATATTTGGTTATCTAAATCGACAAATAATGTTGGTTTAATCCATTTACACCATTTATTATTTTCTTTATACCAACATTTATATACATCTTTTCCTAACATAATTACTCCTCAATTAAAACGGGAATATCTATAGCTATTGAATCTATTCGTACTTTTCTAGAAATCCTCGCATAAAATCCGGCGGGTTTGCCATCTACCGCAAAAGAACCAAGACATAAATGATAATTATTGTTATCTGGTCCTTTTAAAGGCAGACTTGTAAATTTGGCTTGAGCAACATAGTTGCGTGGATGTTTATGTACATCTTTTAAAATTCTCTTATATTCATAGTCGCTGCAACCTTCTTTTAAACTTATTTTCTCACCAACTCGACCCCAAGCTGGTTTATAAATAAAATAACTATCATCTTTAACATTTTTAACACTGGTTGTTTTGGGAAGTAACTTTCTCCAGGTAGGCAAATTTATTCCCAACTTTTCTAAATCATCCCAAATAAAGGGAAATTTTTTAGTCTGCGCATATATGGCAATCGGATGATTGGAACTAGGTGTTAAAGTATTAAAATAACCTTCCCAACCTTTAATTTTCATATCTTTAAGCCATTCTATTGGGGTAAAACGAACTATACCATCTAGTTTAGTTTTGTAGCCATATATAATGCTATAAGCATAACCATCTCTAAATAGAATATGATCACTTGCTCCATAAAGGCAGGTAAACCCCAGACTTGACATTTTATCGCCGATTGCTTGCATCACTTGGCGATCATCATAGAAAGACGTACAATGAACAAACATAATAATGCCTTTTTTTATTTTTTTTGCTAAAGCCTTACTATAAATATCTAGAAAATCAATACTTTGATATTTTCCTAAATATTTAATAGCTAATTTGGGTAATAATGAACTTTCTGCAAAACCACCAGGAACATCACTATTTACTTCACTTATCATCCACCCATTGGTAGTCATATGAAAATCATATCTATTAAGCCTTACATTATTATTACTATCATAATTATTCATAAGTTTTAAATTCTTACGAATTTTTTTAGGCATATCTAACGCTTTAATCAAAGAAGGATTTTTATTGATAGCTTCTTCAGCCATTCTTGTTTCTTTATCTAAAAGTTCAGTCATTTTAAATAGTTCTTCTTTTTCTTTTTTAGTAATAACTAAAGCATATTTTGATAAAGTTATATTATCAGAAAATTGTGGATCCCATTTATAGCAATCAAATATAGCATCAGTGCGATAATCTTCATAATGGGGAATTGTAATTAATTTCATAAACTTTTTCCTTTATGATTAACTTGCAGATATTCATTTAATTTACCTATTACTTCTTTTAGGGGATTATCATATTCTAAAATAGTTTTAGCAATATTACTAAATTCTAGATTACTAAATGTCTTATTATAGGATCTTTTTTCTAGCCATTCATCTAATACTTCTTTTTTAGCTATAACTTTAAAAGGACTAATAGTACCATTAATATTAACAAAATATTCTCTTAATTCATAATCTAACCCAAGTAAACCAAGTAATAAATTAATTATTTCATTAATGTTTATATCTTGATTATAAGTTTTCTCTTTTGTATTTATTTCATCTACTAATAAATATAATTTTATTTTGATTGTTCTTATAATTTCTTGTATTTTCATCAATAATTCTGGGGTTTTATTTTCTTGATATTTTTGTTCTAAAATTCTTAATTCTTGATAATATTTAACTAATTCTTCCATAAATTCCTTTCTAAAAAGGAAAAGTATTTACTTTTCCTAAATATTATGTTCTTTATTTTTGATACATTCAGAAACTAACCTGATAAATTCATCAACTGAAACTGTAGTTGTTTCCGTCTTGCCATATTTACGATAACTAATGGTATTATTTTCTATTTCTTTATCTCCAATAATTATAGTTAAAGGTATTTTTTTAGTTTGACTTTCCCGCATTTTATAACCTAGTTTTTCATCACGATCATCCACTTTAACTCGAATGTGAGCACTATCTAATTTAGCTTGTAACTCTTTAGCATAATCTAGGTGATGTTCATTATTTACAGGAATAATATTTATCTCTACTGGAGCAAGCCAAAGAGGAAAAGCTCCAGCATAGTGTTCAATTAAAATACCAATAAATCTTTCAATTGAGCCATAGATAACTCTATGAAGCATGACTGGTCTTTTTTTAGAACCATCACTATCGATATAAGTTAAATCGAATCTTTCTGGCAAGTTCATATCCAGTTGAATTGTTCCACATTGCCAAACACGACCTAAAGAATCTTTAATATGGAAATCTAGTTTTGGTCCATAGAAGGCTCCATCCCCGGGATTAATTTTACAAGTGTGTCCAGATTTTTCACAAGCATCTTGCAATGCTTTTTCAGATCTATCCCAAATAGCTATATCTCCGATATATTTTTCTTCTGGTCTAGTTGATAGTTCAATTTCATATGTTAAACCAAATGTCTTATAAATACGGTCAATAAAGCTAATTAGTCTAATTACTTCTTCTTCGATTTGGTCTTCTCGCATGAATAAATGGGCATCATCTTGCGTAAATGTTCGAACTCTAAATAAACCATTTAGGGCACCACTTGCTTCGTGTCTGTGTACTTGACCAAGTTCACCAATACGCAAAGGTAAATCCTTATAAGAATGCAAACTATTTTTATAAACAAGCATTCCTCCAGGACAATTCATAGGCTTTATGGCAAATGTTGCATTATCAATTTCACTAGTATACATATTTTCGCGATAATTATACCAATGTCCTGATAATTCCCACAAATCTTTATTAAGCATTATTGGAGTTTTGATAAATTCATATCCTTCTTTAGTATGTTCTTCATACCAATAATTTTCAAGTTCATTACGAATAATCATACCATTAGGTAAGAAAAAAGGAAATCCTGGACCATATTCACTCATCATGAATATATCTAGTTCTTTACCTAACTTTTTATGATCACGGTTTTTAGCTTCTTCTAAAAATTTTAAATGTTCTTCTAATTGTTCTGGAGTTTCAAAACATATGCCATATATTCTTTGAAGCATTTTATTATTGCTATCGTTTTTAAAGTAGGCTCCACTTACTTTAAGAAGTTTAAAATTCTTAAGTAATTTAGTTGATTCAACATGTGGTCCGCGACAAAGGTCAGTAAAATCACCTTGCGTATAACAACTAATTACAGTATTATCATCCATATTATTGATTAAATCAATTTTATATGGATCATCTTTAAATTTCTCTAGAGCTTCTTCTCTAGTTAATTCTTCTCTTATGATTCTCTTACCATCTTTGGCTATTTTTTTCATTTCACGCTCTATTGCTGGTAAATCTTCTAGAGTTAGAGTTTTATCCCCTAAATCGATGTCATAATAAAATCCATCTTCAATAACTGGACCAACCCAAAATAAGGCATCTGGGTATAAATGTTTTACTGCTTGAGCAAGTAAATGGGCACAACTGTGATTAAGTACACTTAATTTTTCATCTTCCTTAATATTTATCATAATTCATCCTCTCCTTCTATATACTTACGACTTATAAGATGTATATATTCACTATTTAATTTTGCTAATCTATTTTTTAAAATTATTTGCCCCTTATCTATTCGAGGTCTTCCCGATCTTCTGGCGGTCAGTTCTATTTTAAGCTTTAAAGTTTCAATTTCTTTTTTTAATTCAGCTTTTCTTTCTTCAATATCAATTTCTTCTTCTATCATATTCCTCCTCTTAAAAATAGGATGGTACCTAAAGGAGTGCAATTTGCACGGTACCATCCTCATATTTACTTAATTTAAGATAACGGCTTACACCGGAGTTTATTAAACTCTCTTGGAAAGTAGTAATTTTTAATCTATTTATTAGTTTCCACCAACCACTAACTCTCTATAAACTAGGGTTAAAAATCATGTCTTTCTTCAACGATTTACAAAAATATATTAGCACAATTATTAACTATTTTCAAGTCTTTTTTCTTTCTCTAGTCAATCCTAAATCTCGACCCTTTTGAAATAAACTTTGAGCTTTAATTTCTTCATCTATCCCATGAAAATGGTTAATAAGAGTAACATTTTCTTTTAATTCGGCAATTTTTCTCAATAATAAATTTATTTGAATTAAATTATCCACCGTATCTTCATATAAAGTATTTAGTTGATCTTCTAACTCTTGAAGTTCTAAAGATTCACCGATAATACGAGGATTAATATAAACATTAAATTTATGATAATCATCTTCTACTACAACTAATTTGCCACTAGCTACTAATTCTGGATAGCGATAGGCAAAAAACATCGAAACAGGTATAAGATTAGCAAAACCCGCAATTTCTTTGTGTCTTATGCGATATCTTTTAGTACTAGAACTCGGAATAATACTATAGTTTTCTTGTAGAAATTTCCTAATACTTATTTTGTAATCTTCACAAAATTCTATAACTTCTGGTTTTATCATAAGCATTCCCCCATTACATTATAACACTAAATCAAATTTATTTTAACAAAAAATTAATAATATCTCTATAAATAAAATTATGGTATCCTTCAAATAATATTTTATGAAATAAATTAGGGTATTCTAATCCTGTAATATTTGTATATCCTATGTCTTTTAAAATATTAATTAAAACTTGAGTATTTTCTCTACCCGACTGAATATCTTTAGCACCATAGCACATAAATATAGGTAAACTCAAATTGTTTTTTAAATAAGCTTTTTTATTACCTAATTCTTTGTTTAGATTAACTAAATTAAATATAGCACCATTAGTATAATAAAAGTTACAAAGGGCATCATTTTTAAATACTTCTCTAGCACTTAAATCTTTAATGGTATCTTCTAATCTATCAAGGCCAATTTGTTTTTGCATGGATGAATTAGTTTTCTTGGGTCCTTCAACTTTTAGAGTTAAATTAATTAATATTTGGTTTTGTCTTCCTATTTTAAAAGGACTACATAAAACTAGTTTATTTATGGTATCGGCATACTTTTGTAAATATACTTGAGCAATTTCTGCTCCAAGTGAATCACCAAAAAGATAGATTGGTAAGCCAGGATACCTCGATTTAATATAATCATTAATAACTTTTTCATCTTCTATAAGCTTATGATAATCATCAATATAGCCCAGTGGATAATTGCCACTTATACTTTTACCATGTCCCCGGGTATCACTTATGATTACATTAAAACCACTTTTATTAAGTTCGGAGATAAGATCGTAATATCTTTCTTTGTGTTCTCTTAAACCAATAATTATTTTAACTACGGCTTTAGGATTTGGTATTTCAAATAAAGTAAGAGATAAATATAGTAAATCACTAGATTTTAAACTAACCTCAAGCATTATCATCACCATACCATATCTTGTTTATTTTTAAACTAGTACTCTCTGGCATAGGACTTGGCAAGGAAAAATTAATTAGAATTGGCATTTTAAAACCATTACCAAAACAAAAAGCTGTACCAGGATTTAAGGATTTAATTTGTTCAATAGTAGATTCTGCAACATTTACACTCATATTACGAACTATTTCTAAATCTCTGGGATAAAACAATTTAAACACAATAAAATTAGAACATTGAGATAAAGCAGTTGTGGATAGTTCACTAGGTCTTTGAGTAATAAATGTTAAAAGTGTTCCATATTTTCTTCCTTCTTTAGTAATTCTATCAAATATATTATAACCAATAATATCAATATCTGAATCATTTTGAACATAACGATGGGCTTCTTCAAGAATTATATTTACTGAAAAAGTTCCACGATTTCTAAGATTAGTTGTATAATTAAATAATAATTTAGAATAAAGTTTAGTAATAATTTTAGCAAAACGATCATCTAGATAACTTAAATCAATGTTGATAAGTTGGGTGTTATTAAACATATTTAAAACAAATTCTTCTTTACTAATATAATTTTTAACATCAAATATGGCTCTTTCATTACCATTAATGATATTTTGTAATCTATTTTTTAGAATATTATTTTGTTTATAAGAGATATCATTATTTAGAGTTCCTTCACTAATAAGGGCAAATTCTAGGGCATAATATAAATCATTTAAACTGTAAGCAAGATTTTCTTCGAAAATAATTGTATCTAAATCAACTTTATTAAATTGTTGTAAGAATTTAGTTACTTCTAAAATAGCATTTATTTTACCTTGCTCATCAATAAGTAAGCATTGTCTTAGTGTTCTATCATAACCCGGTTGGTGGATTATGGAATCTAAATTTAGGGTTTCCGTATTATAATGCGATAAAACGGCAATTATTTGATCCCGCATTTGACTAGACCTTCTGCCACTAGTTAATATGTCAAGTAAACAAGAAGCAATAATATCATTTTTGTATTCTTTCATTTTAGGATCATCACTTAAAAATATTCGAACCAATTTTAAAGTTTTACTTAAAACTGGTATTTGATCAGCAGTTGTGGCTCCAAGTAAAATAGCTAAATCATCCGCATCTAAAAAATATGCCGGGAATGTTAACATTGATTCAAAAGTATCCGTAATATTAGTGGTAAGACAAGTATTTTTTAATCCTATTTCATTCATATGCAAAAATGTTTTGCGGTATTCTCCATAAGCATCAAACAAAATAAAATGGGAATTTACAGGTTTATATTGATTAAAAAATAAATTTTGTAATATCCTAGCAACACCACAAGATTTTCCGGAGCCAGTATTACCAATAATAGCACTGTGATTAGCAAAAAAATCATTAAGAGCAACGGAAACATTATAATTTTTATATATTGCTGATTTACCAAGTAATAATCGATTTTGATCAACTTCATTTTTACCAATAATTAATTCTAATTCTTGAGAATTAATTATTCTTATATTAGAAGTTCCACTAGGTTTTTGAATAGTTCCCGAAATAAATTCATGATTTTTAATTTCTCCAACAAGGAGAACTCTAGCTATTTCCTTATCAATATAAATAAGTTCACCAACAACAAGTCTATCAGGATCAACAAATACTAAATGACAATTCATAATACTTGATAAGGCTTTTTTACTTATATTTTCAATCGTTATTTCATTATTATCAATTTTAAGTATTTTACCAAACATAATATCACACCCGTACTCTATAATAAGTTTATCATATAACTAGTATTTTTTCCATAATAAAAATCTCATTTATCCAGAGATTTTCAATTTTTTATTTCATTATATGATTTATCTAATATTTCTTCTTTTCTTAATAATATATCTTTAAAATAATATTCTTTTTGAGTTTTAGATAATCCTTCCGTTGATCCAATTATTTCTTTAATTTTTTCCATATCTATTTTAGGTACTATTCTTTTAATTGCTTCCTTTAAATCAACTGGTGGATTTTTAAATATTTCATGATAGAATATTTTCTTATTATTCATAGTATATACAGAAGCAATATTATAAGATGAATTTTTAAAAGCAATAGAATCACTCATTAATTTGATTTGTTCATTTTCAGATAATAATGGATGCAATGATGAACCACAATCATATACCGGAGCAAATGAAATAATATCATCTTTTTTTATAAAACCCCAATTACCAAAATGACGGTCTGTATTACCAATTAGTGCATCAACAACAAACATATCCCAAAAATTTGATATTAATTTATTTTCGTCTAATTTATAATTTACAGACATTTTATTTATTATTTCATATACATCTTCTATTGATATTTTATACTTTTTTTCAGTAGATAAAGACAAAGAAACATTGGATATTTCTATAAGTTCTTCTCCAGAATTCAAAAAATCTTTACAAGCTACTGCGATTTTTTCTTTTCCATCTTTATTTAGTTTTACAAGCATAGTTTTTTGCACTGGAATACCAACAGATTCAAATATATGACAACCAATGTATTCTGAATATTGATTATTCATATAACCTAAATCTAGAGTTTTTTTTCTAATTGGATCTGGCATTTTTACCATATACTTTTCACCATTAATAATATAAGTAGCTTTTAATTCTGAACCTCCATAATTATTTATTTCTTGTTTATAATTTGTTATATCTATCATTCTATCAACTCCCAATAATAATCTAACATTTCTTCAGCTTCAATTTTAGATATTTCTTGTAAAATAACAGCTGATTTCAAACCATTTCTTAATTCATTTATTGATTCTTTTAAAAGTATTAATTTTATATCATTCTTATTTGATTTAATATAATCATCATATTTATTTTCTATATCTTTTAGATAAAACGCTAAACTTTGATAGTCACTAGGATTATATTTTAATTTCTTTTCCATACACTCACCAATTTCCTTCTCTAAGGAAATTATATCATTTATTCAAGTAATCTAGCAATAGAAATAAGTTCATTCCGTAAGATTTGGTGATTTCATTCCATTAAATTTTATAATTTTGCATATTCTGAAATTATCTCTTCTGGTGGTATAACGCAATTATGAAATTTAGAATTAGGTTTAAAATTTTTCTTCCAACATTTATCTTGATGAGATACTTCAACTAATTTAAAATCATTAGCAGCTAAAACATCATTAAGTATTCCATTAATATACTCTTTTACAAAATTATCTTTAAATGGATTAATTTTTTTATATTTTTCTAAATTAGTTTCATGATATACATCAGGTACAACTGGACCATATACCCACGCTTCTATAGTGTTGGGAAATAATATTTCATTATATTCTTTTTCTATTTCATTTTTATTAGTTTTCATAAGTCTAGCAAAACCACCCCAATAAGCAAAACAAAAATATAAAGCTTTTTGTAACTTAAGTGGGGAAATATCTTCTTTTTTAAAATTAGTTTTATAATATTCTTTAATATAACATGCTAGAGTTCTAGCATCTAGAATTCCATTATTTTTCATTTTTTACATCCTTTAAAGTTTTCTTGTTGAAAATATTATATCATGTTAATAAATAGTATTGCAATAACTATTTTTCTAAATATTCATTATCAACAAGTAATCTTATAGTTCTACATTTATTATCAATAGTAGTTAAATAGCCTTTATTTTTTAAGTTTTCAACATGAGCGAGTACTGTTGATGGACTATTTAGGCCAATGCCATCACATATTTCTCTTATGGTTGGAGAAATACCATGTGAAGCAATATATTTTTTAATAAAAGTTAAAACTACTTCTTGTTTATTTGTTAATTTTTCTAACATGCCCAAAACCTCCTTCTCAAACACTATATCACAAAATATTTAAAAAAATTGTTGAATTTTGTCGAAGATATGAAAAAAATGCAAATAATTGCATTTTTACTAATTTTTCAAGGCTGTTATCGGTACTACTATAACTCCATCTTCTCTTTTATAAGCATAACTACTCATACCACAGATTACACACAAAACTTTAGGAACTTTTCCATTTTCATTTTGGATAGAATCCCTTATTTTAATTAAATTAGCTGCAGCATCATCTATTTGGTTAGCTCCAAGTTTTATTTCAAAAGCACACCAATTACCATCTTCAAGTTCAATTACACAGTCTATTTCTCTATTTAGATAATCTTGATAATGAAAACATTTAGCATCAAAAGATTCCGCATAGATTTTTAGATCTCTTTCAACCATTGCTTCAAATAAAAATCCAAAAGTTTGTAAATCATTAAGTAATTTATCAACCGTTAAATTTAAAATAGCACAAGTTATTGAAGGATCAGCAAAATGTCTTTTTTTCGCTTGTTTAACACGGACTTTTGAACGAATATTTTCAGAAAATGGCTCATCATTATCTAGCAAAAACAATTTATTAAGGGCATTTAAATAAGATGCAACCGTATCTATGTCAATATCTTCATTATCAATTTCTTTAATATCATTTTTTAAAGTGGCATTAGTTACAGTTGTAGATTCATTTCTGGCCAAAGATTTTAATAATAACTGCATTTTATGTTTATCTCTTTTTACACCATCCAGACGAATTAAATCATCATTAATAATTAATTCTAAATATTCTTTAACCATTTTTCTTGATTCATCAGTTGTAAAATCTAAATTTGCTAGCCAGCCACCACGAATTATTAGAGAGGCTAAATGTTTTAAATCTACTTCTCCAGTTTTTGATAATGCTAAAATAATAATGTAGGAAATGGCTAATATAAAAATGTCGGAAAACCTACAAAATTATTTTAGCATT